>NZ_FOYT01000002.1:900000-1062005 GCF_900112175.1 Halogeometricum rufum
CCGTCACCGACGCGGCGGACCCCGAAGCCGAGGCCCTCGCGCGACTCCGCCGGCTGAGTCACTACCTCGACAGCGCCGTCGAGATTCCGGGGACGAACTTCAGAGTCGGTCTGGACCCGATCGTCGGCCTCCTCCCCGTCGCGGGCGACGTGCCCACGGCGGCCGTCTCGGCGTACATCGTCGCCGAAGCCGCCGCACTCGGCGCACCGCGGGAGACGGTGGCGCGGATGGTCCTCAACCTCGTCGTCGACGCCGTCGTCGGGTCGGTTCCCCTCGTCGGCGACGCCTTCGACGCGGTGTGGAAGGCGAACCAGCGGAACGTTCGCCTGCTGGAGGCCCGCCGGACCGACCCCGCGGGCGCGACCCGCGACGGGCGCGTCGTCGCCGTCGCCGGCGTCCTCCTGTTCGTCCTCCTCGTCGCCCTCGGCGCGGCGGCCGTCGCCGCCTCGTGGTGGCTCCTGACCGCCGCCGGCGTCGTCTGAGTCGCGGCCGAAAAGGGGAAGACAGAAACACGCCCCACCGCATCACTCGGTATGAGTATCTTGGAGGACGCGCGCGAACTCGCGGCGCAGGGGCCCCTCTGCGACCCCTGTCTCGGCCGGGTGTTCGCCGACCGGAGTCACGGCCTGACGAACGCCGAACGCGGCCGGAGCCTCCGGGTCGCCGCCGCCCTCGAGGACGACGAGGAACCCGAGGACGTCGCCCGCGAGGACTGCTGGGTGTGCGAGGGCGAGTGCGCCCGTTTCGACGAGTGGGCGGAACGCTGCGCCGCGGCCGTCGAGGACGTGGAGTTCGACACCTACCAGGTCGGCACGCGCGCGCCGCCCCTCGTCGAGGAGAACGAGATTCTCCTGCGCGAGGGTGCCGGACTGCCCGAGGACGCGGGCGAACTGTTCAAATCCGAGTTCAACCGCGAAGTCGGCAAGCGGTTCGGCCGCCTGACCGAGACGACGGTGGAGTTCGGCCGCCCCGACGTGCAGTTCCTCCTCGACATCGACGCCGACGAGGTGGAAGTCGAGGTGAACTCGGCGTTCGTCTACGGGCGCTACCGCAAACTCGAACGCGACATCCCGCAGACCGAGTGGCCCTGTAACAAGTGTCACGGGAGCGGCTACCTCGGGAAACAGCCCTGCGACAAGTGTGACGGGACGGGCTACATGTACCAGGAGAGCGTCGAGGGCCTGACCGCTCCCGTCGTCACGGACGTGATGGACGGGACGGACGCGAAGTTCCACGGCGCGGGCCGCGAGGACGTGGACGCGCGCATGCTGGGGACGGGTCGACCGTTCGTCGTCGAGGTGATGGAACCCCGCCGACGGCACGTCGACGTCGAACGGTTGGAGGGCGACGTCAACGCGTTCGCCGAGGGGAAAGTCGAGGTGGAGGGACTCCGCCTCGCCGAGTACGACATGGTCGAACGCGTGAAGGAACTGAACGCCTCGAAGCGCTACCGCGCCGAGGTGGCGTTCGGCGACGACGTGTCCGAGAGCGAACTCGCCGACGCCCTCGCGGAACTCGACGGAGCCACCATCGAGCAGTACACGCCGAATCGCGTGGACCACCGGCGCGCGGCCCTGACGCGAACTCGCGATGTGTTCGAGGCGACGGGCGAGTGGCAGGACGAACGCCACGCAACCGTCGAGATTCACGGCGCGGGCGGCCTCTACATCAAGGAACTCGTCTCCGGCGACGAGGGGCGGACGAACCCGAGTCTCGCCGGCGTCCTCGGCGTCGGCGCCGAGGTGACGGCCCTCGACGTGACGGGCGTCTACGGCGTCGACGAGGAGTTCGAAGACGAGGAGTTCTTCCGCGACTGACTGTCTCGCTGCCGTCTGCACCCAACGTTTACTACGTTCCGGACCAATCCACCTCTGAGAGGGGCTACCATGTGTCACCACCGCGAGTCCAGTCCCGAGTGGGAAGCACTGGTCGAGAAGGAACTGCGCACCGAGACCGAACAACCGGACGCGGAGACCGAACCTGACGTGCAGTCCGAGGAGGAGTCACCCGACCCGGTCGAACCACACGTCGCGGACGACTGACCGACCCGCACCAGTCGGCACCGTCGGCCGCGCGCGTCGCCACCGTTCGAGCGACGCGCCGCCCGCCCCGTCGTCCCCGCGACCGCTCCTCGCCGACATCACAACCGCTTAGTTCTCGCCGGCCGCGCCCAGAGGCATGCACGACCAGTCGTCCGCACGCGTCGGCAGCGACGAGGCGGGCAAGGGGCCCGTCCTCGGGCCGATGGTCGCCGCGGCGGTGCGGGCGACCGACGACGCCCTCCCCGACGGCATCGACGACTCGAAGCGACTCGCGCCGTCGCGCCGGGAGACCATCGCCGAGACCCTCGAAGCCCGCGACGACGTGTCCGTGGGCGTCGCTCTCGTCGAACCGGCGCGCATCGACGACCCCGAGACGGACATGAACTCGTTGACCGTCGCGGCGCACGTCGCCGCCGTCGCCGCCGTCGCGCGGGACGGCGACGAGGTGGTGACCGACGCCGGCGACGTGGACGAGGCCCGGTTCGGCCGCCGTGTCCGCCGCGGCGTGGCCGACTCCGGAACCGAGGTGTCGGTCGTCTCCGAACACGGCGCCGACGAGACGTACCCGCACGTCGGCGCGGCGAGCATCGTCGCCAAGGTGGAACGGGACGCGCGGATGGCCGCCATCGGCGACGACTACGCGGCGTACGGTCCGGTCGGGAGCGGATACCCGAGCGACCCGACCACGCGAGAGTTCCTCCGCACCTACGTCGACGAGACGGGCGAGTTACCCGACTGCGCGCGGGCGTCGTGGTCGACGTGCGACGACGTCCTCGCCGCCGCCGCGCAGTCGTCGCTGGCGGAGTTCTGACCGAAAAAAGCGACCGCGAATCGCGGCGACGCGGGGTCGAGACCCGCGTCAGGACTGAATCGGTATCTCCTTCCCGGTCGTCGGTGTGCCGGTCACGACGGGCAGCGTCACCTGCAGGATGCCGTTGTTGTACGTCGCGGTGATGTCCTCGTCCTCGACGCTCTTCGGGAACCGGAACCGACGGTGGTACGTCTTCCGTCGGCCGCGCGTCTCGTCCTCGCGTTCGGCCGCGACGTCGAGGATGGAGTCGTCCCACGTGACCGTAATCTCCTCGGGGTCGAACCCCGGCATCTCGACGCTCAGGACGAACTCGTCGTCCTCCTCGTACAGTTCGTAGTCGTTACTACCGGTCGCGAACAGTTGGCTCGGGAAGTCGAGACCCTGTGTCCAGGAGTTTGCCGGCCGGTCCGGAAGCAACGCTCGTCACCTCTCGAATCCACGCGAACGTTGGTTCTCGTTCGACAAAAATAGTTTCACATTTTCGAAGACGAGGCGCGGTGAAACGGACCGCGGACGTGGCGTCGTCAGCGCATCTCGTCCAACTCGACGAACGAGTCGTCTTTCGCCGATATCCACGTCGTGAGTCGCTCGTCCTCGTCTGCGTGGAGGGGGTAGACCGTACACTCGTCGGGGGCGTCGTCGTACTCGACGACGGTGCCGACCAGCGTCTCGGTCGGGAGTTCGGAAAGCGGGGCGTCGTCTGCGTCACCAGTCAGGGGGACATCAACGGACATGGTGTAGATTCGTCGTCTGCGTCGTCTCCCGCGCGGGGCGGGCAACTCGGTCGTTCACTCGACACCTAGGGGTTCGGGTCTCACCGACGAGAAACGAACCCCTACACGGTTAGGTCGTCCGCGGAGCGGAAAAAGCCCGACGAAGTCGAGACGGGCGGGCGTCCTCAGCGGTCGACGGTGGTCAGGGCGCGCAGGATGTCGCCGTACGCCGGCCGGGTGACGAGGACGCCGACGAGGACGCCGAGGATGGTGAAGATGGCGAAGCCCTGCAGGTCGCCCAGCGACAGTACCGCCAGCGGCGACATGGCGATGATGGTCGTCGCGGCGGCGGCGCCGATGACCCAGAACGCCTTCCGGAAGCGCGACTGGAAGACGCGCCGGGAGGTGACGTCGCCCTCGGCCATCACCTCGTCGGCGATGATGATGAGGTCGTCCACCCCCGTCCCGATGACGGCGATGAAGCCGGCGATGACCGAGAGGTCCAGCGGATAGCCGATGCCAGCCGCGAAGCCCAACAGGATGAGGACTTCCGAGAGGGCGGTCACGATCATCGGCGCGGCCACCTTCACGTCGTTGTAGCGGACGAACACGACGCCGCTGACGGCGAAGACGGCGACGATGCCGGTGATGAGCGAGTCTATCTTGAAGCTCTCACCCTGACTGGGCGAGACGTAGGACGTGGTGCCGCCGTCCGCGCCGGTGAGGTCGAGTTCCGCCGGGAGCGCACCCGCGCGGAGGTTGATGGCGACCTGCTGCGCCTCGGACACGTTCCGGGCGGTCAGCACGAACTGCGGGTTGTTCGCCCACGACCCACTCCGCATGTCGCTGGCGAGGCCGCCGTCCATCCCGAAGGCGTTGACCACCTCGCCGTCCACGACGAGGAGGAGACACGGTTCGGTGCCGTTGGGGTTCCGGTCGTACGTACACCGGGTGCCGCCGGGTTGGGCGACGCCCGTCTGGACCATCGACTCCTGGAAGGCGGGCGCGACGGAGGACTTGATGGTGACCGGGACCGAGGGACCCGAACTCTGTTCCTGTGCGGTGCCGATGCGCTGGAAGTCGTCCTGTTCGAGGACCACGTCGGACTGGTACGTCGTACTGCCGTTCTGTTGGACGGGGTAGTACGCCTCGACGACGACGGTCCCGCGTTCGGAGACGAGTTGGCGGACCTCGCCGGTGTCGCGGTTCGGCACCTCGACGCGGATGAAGTGCTCGCCCGTCGCCGTCGTCACCTGCTGGACCGACCCGCCGGACAGGCCCGCCTGATTGATCTTGTCCGAGAGGATGCGGACGACTTCGGCGCGCGTCGACTCGGTGACGCCGTCGCGGACCGTCTCGAACTCGTAGCCCGACTGCTGGAGTGCGCTGCCGAACTCCTCTCGGGTGACGTTCTCGGCCGTCACTTCGACCGTGCTGGCGTTGGCCGTCTGCCGCGCGATGACGTCGGCGGAGGAGGCGGCCGAGAGGTTCCCGGCGACCTTCTGTTCGACCACGCGCGTGCTGTCGTCGTCGAACTGCACGCCCTCGGCCGTCAGTCCGACGAGGGGCGCGCGGATGCGCGTCCCGCCGGAGAGTTCGAGCCCGAACTTGAGGTTCGTCGGGCCGTCGGCGGCGTTGCCCGGCGCGGCACCGCCGCCCGCGCCGCCCGCCAACGTCGGCGAGAACAGCGCGAACGTCGAGACGAGGAGGAACACGACGAGGAGGACGACCCGCCAGTTGTCTCGGAGACTCGCCATCAGCGACCCACCCCCTCGAACTTGTACCAGCGAAGCAGGCTGAGGTTGAGCATGTAGGTGTTCATCAGGTCGGCCGCGAGACCGAACACGAGGACGGTACCAATGGCCGCGAGCAGTTGGATGCCGAACAGCGTGGCGGTGATGGTCATCACGATCATCGCCGAGATGGAGGTGAGCGTCATCGTCACGCCGGTGCGCATCGCGCGGTAGGTGGACTCGTAGAAGTCACCGGAACGTCGGAGGATGTGGTTGTTCAGGAGGATGTCCGAGTCCACCGAGTACCCGATGAGCATCAGGAGGGCCGCCACCGTCCCCAGCGACAGTTCGATGCCGAGGACGTTCATGAGGGCGACGGGGATGATGATGTCGGAGAACGCCGAGATGACGACGGCGACGGAGGGGACGAACGTGCGGAACATCGCGAACACGAGGATGCTCATTCCGACGAACGCAGCCGCGACGCCGCCGAGGGCCAGCAGTTGCGTGTCACCGCCGAAACTGGCCGACACGGAGGAGATGGAGCGAATCTCGAAGCCAGCGTTCTCGGCCTGTTGCTCCAGCGCGTTAGTGCCGGGTCCGGTCGACCCCTCCGCCGACTGGAAGGTGACGATGTAGAGGCCGCTCTCCGCCGGGACCGACTGAATCGACTCGGGTTCGGCGGAGAACGCCTCCTGAATCTGTTGCTGGGGGTTCGCCCCGTCGACGACGACCTGTATCTCGGTGCCGCCGGTGAACTCGATGCCTTGATTCACCGGGGCGCCAGTCGCGACGTACCACCCCGCGACGACGAGAAGTGCGACCGCCAACACAGCGAGGGGGACCGCCGCGAGTTGGCGATTCGTGTACCGGGTGTAATCGACTTCCGGTACGGTGAACTCGACCATGCGTGGCGTTGGTCATAGCTCCCGAATAAGCCTTCCTAAGTACGGATACTACGTGTGGATGCCTCTCACTCGTCTCTCTGAACGTTATTGAGTCTGAGACGCTTAAATAACTACTTGTGGAAATCAGATCAGAAAGAGGGCATTGAGTACTATTGTAGTGTCTATCTTTCAGAGTCATGTGAACTACCCTACCCTACTCGCTCACCGCTGACGCGGTTCGCTCCTTGAGGGTAGGGCTTCCTGCTTCTATGACGCGCTTTGCAGATACCGAATCGGTATCCACAGGGAGCGCAGTCTCCACAGGCGTTGATTCGGAGTATCCCACTCCTACGTCTTCGAGGCCGCGAGAAAGGATGTTCCACGCCGCGTTCGCATCTCTGTCCGCCTCGAACCCGCAGGCAGGACAGGAGTGTTCACGCACCCACAACGGTTTCTCCGTCGAGACGCCGCACGACGCGCACTCCTTGGTCGTGCCGCTCGGGTTGACCGCGACAAAGTGCGTTCCCTCACGTTTGCACTTGTATTCGAGCAACGAGAGGAACGTCCGCCACGCGGCAGATGCCGTGTTGCGGCTATTCGACGGCGACTCCATCATTCCCTTTACGTTCAGGCCTTCTACCGCTACGAGGTCGTACTCCCGAGCGTAGTAGTTCGAGAGTTTGTGCAAGAAGTCGCGGCGCTTTCGCTTGAGGGTGGAGTGGCGTTCAGCCACGACCTGCCGTTGTTTCTCCCAATTCGCGGAGCCGTGTTCCTTCCGCGAGAGGTCGCGCTGTTCGCTTTCGAGCCGTTCGCGCTCGTCAGAGAGGTCGAGCGACCCGACCGCCGTGCCGTCGGTGTCGTGAGCGTACTTGAGAATCCCCACGTCGATGCCGACGCACTTCTCGGGGTTTTCGGGCTTCGCGGGTGGTTCGCGGTCCATTTCGACGCCGAACGTGGCGAACCACTCACTCGTCGGTTCCTTCTTGAGCGTGACCTGCTTGAGTGTCGCGTCGTCAGGGATGGCGCGGTGGAGACGAATCGGTATATCTCCGAGTTTCGAGAGTGATAGGACAGTCTGACCGCCCTTCTTGTCGAGCTTGAAGCCAGACTGACTATACGTGAAACTGCGGAACTCCCGTGGTGGCTTCCACTTGAGTTGGCCGACGCCGTAGCCGTTCTCCTTGAGTTTGGAGAGTCCTTTGAGGTTGTCGAACAGTCGTTCAACGACGGTTTGGAGAACTTTCGAGTACACGTCGGAGAGGTCGTCCCACCACTGTTTGAGGTCGGGCAGTTCCGACCGCAGGGTGGTCATGGACGGCAGTTTGCCGTGTTCGTCTTGGTACTCGTTGAGGCGGTAGAGCGTGTGGTTGTAGAGTTGCCTACAAATGTCTCGGTGGCGGTCCAACTCCTTGCGGTGGGAGTCGGACGGCTTGAGACGGTACTTGTAGGCGTAGTACATCCGTTACTCCCGCTCCTCGATTAGTTCGTCCAGTTGCTCACGGATGAACGACGAGAGGTTAAGGTGGTGGTCCTCTATCCACTCGTCTTGGTCCTCTCGGATGGTGATTGTCTTCCGCTTCACTGTAATGCACGTTATGCACGTTACACGTACAAAACCTCGGTCGCGTGGGCCTGTGGGCCGGGTGGCGAACGTGTTTGAGAACTGTGCGGCACTGTATCCCCTCCCTACTGCGCTACTCGGTTGCTTTGCTCCCTGCGTTGCTCCTTGAGGAGGGGGGCTTAGTGCCTCGATTCAGTTAAGAAAAAAGCACGCATAACCGGTTATGAAGCCAAAAAATGAGTCGGACCATCCGAACCTTCGAGGCCACGATTACGAACCAGCGACAGGTTCGTGACGACCTCGACCAACTCGGATGGGCCGCCTCAAAACTCTGGAACGTCAGTCGCTACTACGCACAAGAACAGTGGGACGAAACGGGCGAGATTCCCGATGACGGGAAACTCAAAGCCGAACTCAAAAGCCACGAACGCTATACGGACTTACATTCTCAGTCCAGTCAGCGCGTTCTCGAAGAACTCGCTGAAGCGTTCAACGGTTGGTACGGCAAGCGTCGGAACGGCGACGACCGTGCCCGACCGCCCGGCTACCGCAAAAACGGAGACTCCCACCCGCGTTCAACTGTGTCGTTCAAAGCGGCTGGCTTCAAGCACGATGCACAGTTCACCCGTGTTCGTCTCTCAAAAGGTCGCAACCTCAAAGAACACCGTTCGGACTTCATTCTGTGCGAGTACCAGACTCGCCCGGATGTTGACCTGACCGAGTGGGATATTCAACAGGTTCGTGCCGTCTACAAACGAGACGAGTGGCGACTCCAGTTCGTCTGTCGCACCACCATCGACCCGGAACCGCCGGGCAATGGGGTCGCTGGTGTTGACCTCGGGATTTGCAACTTCGCCGCCGTCTCGTTCGGTGGCGAATCGGTATTGTATCCCGGCGGCGCACTCAAAGAGGACGAATACTACTTCACGAAGAAGAAGGCTAAGTGCGATGATTCTTCGTCCCGAGAGGCGATTCGGCTTGACCGGAAGCGGACGGGTCGCCGGACGCACTTCTTGCACGCACTCTCGAAAGCAATCGTAGAGGAGTGCGTCGAACGAGGTGTCGGGACGCTTGTCGTTGGCGACCTCGGCGGCATCCGAGATGATGACGAGAACGGCGAAGCTCGGAATTGGGGCGACCACGGCAATCTCGACTTGCATGGGTGGGCGTTCGACCGATTCACGACGCTACTCGACTACAAGGCTGAATCGGAAGGCATCGACGTGGAATCGGTTTCGGAACGCAACACGTCGAAGTCGTGTTCGTCGTGTGGTCGCACCGACGACAATCAGCGAGTTGAACGCGGGTTGTACGTGTGTGAGAAGTGCGACACGGTTGCGAACGCGGACGTGAACGGCGCGGAGAACATTCGACAAAAGGTACTCCCGAGTCTCGCCACGGATGGCGGCGATAGGGATAACGGCTGGTTGGCACAGCCAGCGGTTCACCTGTTCGACCGTAGTGAGGGTCGTTTCGCTCCACGAGAACAGGTCGTGAACCGCGAACCGTAATATCCCAACGCGGTCGGGAATCCTCGCCCTTTAGCGCGGGGAGGATGTCAAACGGCCTCACGAGACGCTGCGAGGGGTCGAGACGCGTCACCGAGAGTCGTGGACCGTGAGACGCTTTTGTCGCTGGAACCCCTACCGACGCGTATGACAGACTCGCAGACCGACGCGGCGGCGGCAGCGAGCGACGAACTGGCCCGGCGCGTCGTCGTCTCCCACCCCGACGAACTCAGCGCGTGGGCGCGCGACCAACTGGAGACGGAGCGGTTCCGCATCTACCTCCGACGGGTGCTGGACGACCTGACGCCCGGCCACACGTGGGAGGAGTTCGTGGACGTGGGTTGTTGCGGACGCTCGCTGGACGTCCCCCTCCGCATCGAGTCCGTCGACGGCCCCGAGCGCATGGGCCCGGACACCGAAATCGAGTACGCGTCCCGGGAGACGGAGGACGGCGAGATGGCCGGCGGGTGGCAGGTACAGAGCGAGGCGGGGCCGAACGCGACCACCGGAAAGGCGCGGGACGAGTAGCGAGAACGGGAGCGACGAGACGATAGCAGCGGGAGGGTCCGACGAGACGAGGACGACGAGGCAGACGGAGCGGTGACCACGGACGGCAGCGGGGTCGTTAACGAGTCGATTCGTTTACAGTATCGGCCAGAGACCGTCCGCGTATGAGTCGCCCTCCGCCGACGAGCGTCCTCCTCCCCACGGTTCGGTGGACGGACGCCTGCGACGACGTGGCGGCGCAACTCCGCCCCGAGGACGAACTGCTCGTGGTCTGCGACGGCGACGACGACCCGGTGGCCGCCCGCGCGGACGAACTCCCGGACGGCGTCAGACTGGTCCGCGCGGGCGACCCCGAGCGCTGTTCGGGCAAGGCCAACGCCGTCGCGGCCGGGATGGACGCCGCATCCAACGACCGAATCGTCTGGACCGACGACGACTTCCACCACCCGCCGGACTGGCTGTCGACCCTCCACGCCGACTACGAACGCCACGGCCCGGTGAGCGAGGTGCCGTTCTTCGTCGGCCGCGACCCGCTCTCGGTGCTGGTGGAACCGCTGTACGCCCTCGGCGGGACGCTCGGCACCCACGCGGGCGACAAGGCGTGGGCCGGCGCGGCGCTGTTCGAGCGCGACGATTTGGACGCGGACGCCTTCCTGTCGGAACTCCGCCTGACGGTGAGCGACGACGGCCTGCTCTCCGAACACCTCGACGCCACGTCGCTCCGGCGGACGCGGCGCGTCCCGGTGGGCGGGAGCGTCCGGGAGTCGCTGGAGCGGCACGTCCGCTTCTCGAAGATAGTGTACCGGCACGAACCGCGCGACATGGCGGTCCTGCTCGCCGTCGGCGCGGCGCTGACGCTCGCCGGCGCGCTTTTTCCGGGACCGGTGGCCGTCCTCGCGACGCTGCTGACGGCGTTCGTCTACGCGTACTTCGGCGTGGGCCGGTGGACCGTCCTCCTGGCGTACCCCGCGATGATGCTGCAGGTACCGCTGTTCGCGTACGGGTTGGCCCGCCGCACCTTCGTCTGGGGCGGGCGACGCTACCGCTGGCCGAGCAAGTTCGACGTGCGCGTGGTCGAGTAGCGAGGAGAGAGAACGTCTCAGGGCATGTACCGGACGGCGACAACGCCGGGGGCGGCCCGAATCTCGACGCGGTTCACGCCGAGGCGGGCGGCCCGCGACAGCGTGTTCTCCTCGTCGTCGGCCACGTCGGCGACGGCCTGTTCCGTCTCCTCCTCGGGGACGGTGATGACGTGAATCTCGCCCGTCCCCGCGCGCTCTCGCCGCGTCAACTCGCCGACGGGTTGGTCGGCGGCGATGTCGCGGGAGTCGGCCGTCGGCGACTCGTCGGACAGTTCGACGGTGACGCCCCACCGCGACTCGATGTCGACCAGTCGGTACGTCACGTCCATCGGCGGGTCGGGGGCGACGACGCCCCGCACGGCGTCGTGACGTTCGACGCCGGGGTTCGACGACAGCGTGTGCACCTGCCCGCTCTCGACGTTCTTCAGCACCGCCGAGTCCTCGTCGGCGGCGGTCACGAGAAACGTCCCTTCGACGCGTTCGTCCTCGGTCATCGCCGGCGAGTACGCCGCGGGCCCTCTTGCCGGTTTCGTCCCCGTCCCGAGCAGTTAATGGGAGCGACGTGGACGCCTCCGACATGCCCGCGCTGTGGCGACTGACCCGAACGGACGGCGCCCGACGACTGTACGAGGCGCTGAAGCGCGTCGGCGTCACGGGGACGCGGATGTACCAGTACGTCGCGGACCCGCGCGACGACGCCGGGGCCGACGCCGACGTCGACGGCGTCACCTTCGAGACGCGGACGCGCGAGGAGGTGGACGGCGAGTACGAGGCGTTCGCGGAACTCCTGCCGGACGAACGGGTGCTGTGCGCCGTCTCCGAGGGCCGAATCGTCGGCTACCTGTTCGTGAGTCTGGACGCCCGCCACCACCTCCACCCCCTGGAGGAGACGGTCCGATTCGACGGCGGCTACGTCCGCCGGGTGTTCGTCCACCCGGACCACCGCAACCGCGGCATCGCCACCGCGTTGGTGTCGCGGGCGCGGGAGTGGGCGCGGGAACGCGACGCCGACGCCGTCCACGCCCTCGTCGCCCTCGACAACCGGCCCTCTCGGTGGACGTTCGAGGCCAACGGCTTCGAACCCCGCCACGAACACGTCTACTACCGGCTGTTCGGTCTCACCCACCGGTCGATAGAGCGGTTGGAACCCGAATAGAGCGATGGGGAGCGCTCGGTGTGTATATAGATTTGTTTTTATTATATACTTTGGAGCGTAATTTTATACTTCTTCGGCCGAGTGGTGCGGGTAGAGCCACGATGTCAAACGAAGGCCGG
Organism: Halogeometricum rufum; assembly: GCF_900112175.1. NCBI lineage: Archaea > Methanobacteriati > Methanobacteriota > Halobacteria > Halobacteriales > Haloferacaceae > Halogeometricum > Halogeometricum rufum. Next base: position 912,120 of record NZ_FOYT01000002.1, read on the forward strand.
TCAGCGCGCGGCGGGTGGACCGAACGACTCGACAGGCGGGCGCGGCGGGTGGTGGCGTCGTCGACCGGCGACAACATGGTTCGGCGACTCACCGTCGCCGACTGGCTGAGTCTCGCCGCCCTGTTCTGGGCGTGGGTCGGCGCGGTGCTGTTCGTCCAGGGCGAGGTGAACTGGGGCATCGTCGCCGTCCTCGTCGGGTTCGTCTTCGACAAACTCGACGGCTACTACGCCCGCGAACACGGGACGCCGTCGGCGTTCGGCCGGCAGATAGACTCCTTCATCGACATCTTCACCTACCTCGTCTCCGCCGCCCTCCTCTACCACGTCGTCATGCGCCCGCACTGGGTCGCGAGCGCCGTCGTCGGCTTCGTCGTCCTCATGTTCGGCGGTCTGCGCCTGATTCGCCACAACGACGAGGGCTTCGTCGGCGACGGCGACACGAGATACTACCACGGGACGACGGTGGTCCACACCCACCTCGTCGTCCTCGCGAACTACTTCGTACTGCAGTTCGTTCCGCCGTGGAACGGCTGGCTCGCCGGCCTCTCCATCGTCGCCGTCTGCCCGCTGATGACCTCCGAGTACAGGGCGCCGAAGACCGACGACGCCCACCTCCTCGTCGCTCTCGGCGGCGCCGTCACCGTCGCGCTCTGTCTCGCCATCGAGTTCGGCGTCGTATGAGACTGTTCGCGTCCGCGGCGGCGCGGCGGAGCGCCCTCCGTGGACTCGGACTCCTCGCGCTCTGTCTCCTCCTCGGCGGCGTCGCCGTCCGCGCGTACGCGCCGTTCGTCCTCGACCCCGCGTGGGTTCGCGCGACGGTGGGCGGACTCGGCCCGTACGCCGCCCCCGCGTTCGTCCTCGTGCAGGCGGCGCAGGTGATAGTCGCGCCGATTCCGGGGCAGACGCTCGGCGTCGTCGGCGGCTACCTGTTCGGCGTCGTCGCCGGGACGGCGTACAGCATGCTCGGCGTCCTCCTCGGGAGCGCCGCCGTCTTCCTCCTCGCGCGGCGGTACGGACGGCCGTTCGTCGAACGCGTCGTGGCCGCCGACGCCCTCGACCGGTTCGACTCCTTCGCGGCCGACCACGGCGTCGTCGGCCTGTTCGTCGTCTTCCTGCTCCCGACGTTCCCGGACGACGCCATCTGCGCGCTGGCGGGACTGACGACGCTCCGCTTCCGGACGTTCGTCGCCCTCGTCGCCGTCGGCCGCCTCCCCACCTTCGTCCTCGTCGCCCTCGTCGGCGACGGGGTCGCCGCGGGACGGACGACGACGGCTCTCGGCGCTCTCGCCGCCGTCGCCCTCCTCTCCGCGGCCGTCTACGTCGCTCGCGACCGGTTCGGCTCGGCGGGGTCGGTGGCGGACGACGCCGGCTGACCGCGCTCAGCCGAACAATCTGTGCGCGGCGGCGACGAGGAGCGCACCCGCCAGCGGAACCGTCCACGACAGCGCCTGCGGAATCGCGTACAGCAGCGATATCAGGGGCGCGAACGGACCGGACGCCGCCGGCCGCGTCACCGTCTCGCCGTCGAGGACGAACGTCTCGGGCATCGACGCGACCACCCCGAGATACAGCGACAGGAGGAACAGGTAGCCCGCGACGGCGAGGGCGGGTTCGTAGCGCGGCGACGACTCGATGCCGCGGCGGTGCCGCCGGGCCACCGCGAGCGTCGGCGCCACCGCCGGGAGGACGACGAGCAGACCGACGACGATGTAGAACGCCCGCGAGAGCGTCAGCGACCCGCCCTGCACCGACGCCGTCTGTCCGATGAGGACGACGAGGGCGATGACGACGAAAATGGAGATGAGCGCGACGGCGAGCCCGCTACACACGACGTACGACTTGAACAGGAGCGACCGACTGCGGCGGAAGGCGTACGGGAACGCCCCGAAGACGCCGTTGTAACCCGATGCCATCGTCGGAGGTTGGGGCGGGTGACTCTTGAGCGAACCGGTCTCTGCTCGAAGGGCCGTCCGTCGGCGTGAGGGCGGGAACGGCGGCGGCCGCCCCACCGAGTACCCACCTTTTTCACCGCCGCCGTCGCCCGTTCAGGCATGCGAGTTGACCTCGGCAACGCACTCTCGACGACGCCCGGCGTCTCGGAGGCGTCGCTCGAACGGCTGGACGAACAGGTCGCCGCGGCGCACGAGACCATCGAAGCGGGCCGCGCCGACGCCGAACACGGGTACGCGGCGCTGAACCTCCCGGACACCGCCGACCCCGACGCGATTCGGGCCGCCGTCGAACCGTTCGACTCGCCCGACGCCGTCGTCACCGTCGGCATCGGCGGGAGCGCACTCGGGGCGGCGACGCTCTCGGCCGGGCTCTCGGAACCGGACGACCCCGAGGCCTACTACCTCGACAACGTGGACCCCGAGCACGTGACGCGCCTCCTCGACACCCTCTCGCTGTCGGACACCGTCGTCAACGTCGTCTCGCGCTCCGGCACGACGGCCGAGACGCTGGCGAACTTCCTCGTCGTCCGCGACGCGATGACCGACGCCGGCGTCGACTGGACCGAGCGCACGTTCGTCACGACGGGCGAGTCGGGCAACCTCCGCGGACTGGCCGAGAAGCACGACCTGCCGTCGCTCTCGGTTCCCGACGGCGTCCCCGGCCGGTTCTCCGCCCTCTCGACGGTGGGGCTCGCCGTCGCGGCGATTCAGGGCCACGACCTAGACGCGTTGCTCGCCGGCGCGCGCGACGAGGCGAGTCGCCTCTCGGGGTCGCTGTTCGAGTCGCCCGCGTACGCCTACGGGGCGGCGTCGTACGCCCTCGCCAACCGCGGCGCGCTGACGAACGCGATGATGCCGTACAGCGAGGACCTCGAGTACTTCGCCGAGTGGTTCGCGCAGTTGTGGGCCGAGAGCCTCGGGAAGGACGGACTGGGCCAGACGCCCGCCCGCGCCCTCGGCGCGACGGACCAGCACTCGCAGCTCCAACTCTACCGCGCGGGACCGCGCGACAAACTCGTGACGCTCGTCCGCCCCACGGAGCGAGCCGACAGGGACATCCCCGAGACCGACCTGGAGGGTCTCAGCTATCTCGGCGGGTCGTCTCTCGGGGAACTCCTCGACGCCGAGTTCGAGGCGACGGAGGCGAGTCTGGCCGCCGTGGGCGTGCCGAACGTACGCGTCGAGATAGACGCGGTGGACGAACGCGGACTGGGCGAACTGCTGTACGGGATGGAGGCCGCGTGCGTCCTGTACGGCGAACTCGCCGGCGTCTCCACGTTCACGCAACCGGCCGTCGAGTGGGGCAAGCGCGCCGCGCGCGGACTGCTCGGCGGCGGCGACTTCGAGGAGGCCGACGCGGTGTCGGAGAAGACGCGTCTCGTCGTGGAGTAGTCGCCGCGCTCCGCGTCGAGGCTCCGCAGTCGGAGTCGAATCCGGTAGCGGGACCGGCATTCCTATCCGCCGTCGCGCCGTACCGCCGGCATCGACATGGCCTCCGACGTGTCCTCGTCTCCGTCCGACGGCCTGCCGGCCCCCGTCCGGGCGTTCGGCGGCGCCGCCGTCGTCGTCGTCCTCGCGCTCGTCTGCGCTTCCATCTTCCTCTCGCTCGGTGACGCGCTCTTCCGGAGCGTCGGCATCGAACGCGGGACTGCACTCTACACCGCCCTGCGGAGCGCCTCGCAGTTCGTCGGGTTCGGCGTCGCCGGCGCGGGGTACCTGACGGCCACCGACCAGTGGGACCTGATACACCGCGGCCGCCCGACGCGGCGTGACCTCGGGTGGACCGCCGCCGGGTTCGGCGTCCTCCTCGCCTTCTACCTCGTCATCAGCGTCGGCATCACCGCGCTGGGTATCGACAGCGGACAGAGCGTCCTCGAACAGCAGATTCTGGACCAGCCCGTGCTGGGGCTCTACTACATTCCCGTGACGCTGCTCCTCGTCGCGCCGACGGAAGAACTCGTGTTCCGCGGCGCCGTGCAGGGGCTCCTGCGCCGGGAGTACGGCGTCCCGTTCGCCGTCGCGGGGTCGAGCGCGACGTTCGCGTCCATCCACTTCGCCTCGTTCACCGGCGAGGGCGCTCTGGTCTCGCTGACCGTCGTCCTCGTCCTCGGCGCCGTCCTCGGAGTCGTCTACGAACGGAGCGAGAACCTCCTCGTGCCCGTCGTCGCCCACGGCCTCTACAACGTCGTCCAGTTCGCGATGACGTACGCCGCGGCCGTGGGCGCACTCGGGTGACCGGTCGCGACGCCGCGACGACCCGGCGGAGTCGCTCCGCTGTCCGTTCGGCGAGAGAGAGTCGATTCGAGAACGCGGCGGACGGCGCGTCGCCCCGGAGACGACGGACCGCCGTCGCGGAGCCGGGCCCGTCGGTCGGTAGAACGCCGGTTCGTGACCGTTACGCCGGGTTCTTCCGCGCGAGTTCCATCCCGCAGATGGGGCACCGCTCCTTGTGTTCGTCGAACTCGCGCCCGCAGCCCTGACACTGGAACCGCCAGTTACGCTGTTCCTCGATGCCGTCCTGTGCGATGACCTTCACCTGTACGCTGACGCGTTCGGCGACGTTCTGCATCGCGTAGTCGTCGGTGACGAGGGTGGCGTCGAGTTCGAAGGCGGCCGCCAGGAGGCGGATGTCGGTGTCCGAGAGCGTCTCCCGGTCGCCCGTCTCCTCGGCGGCGCGGCGAATCTTCTCGACGGTGCCCGACGCGGGGATGTGGATGTGCATCCCCGCCCCTTCCATCGCGTCGAAGCGGAAGGATGCCTCGTCCTCCAGTTCCTCGCTGACGAGGGGAATCGAGGCCGTCTGGTCGTCGGTGTGATACTCGTGGATGAACGCGGAAGAGTCGAGAACCTGCATCGGCAGTTTGTCCCTGTCTATCTCTGAACGACGATATAGTCTTTTACGGCTTGGACGCGTGAGACGGGGACCTGAAACCGGCCCTGCTCGTCCTGCTCGAAGGCGAACTGGCCCGGGCGGACCTCCTCGTGCGGCGAGACGAGCAAGTCGTGGAGCGTTCCCGTCTTGAGATTCATCGTGATGTTGTACAGCATTCCGAGTTCCGTCCCGTCGGAGCCCATGACGGCCTTTCCGGAGAGGTTCTCGGCGAGTACGTCGGCCATGACGAGAGGTATTCGGCCACGGTAACATAAGTGCCACGGGGACCGTCCGACGACCGTCCGACGGCGCTGGCGCGGGGGAGGCCGGCCGCGACGACGAGACGAACGCACCGACGAGATGGGCCGCGGACGGCCGAACCGGGAGAACCGAACGCGTCGGCGGCCGAGACCGTCCGTCGGACTGGTCGAAATCGGCGGCGTCCTCGCGTCTCGCGCGTACGCGCCACGGCGTGACGATGGACTTAACTTCGGCGCCGCCCGCGTATCGGTACAGAACACTTCTCGGAGTGATTTTTCATGTCTGACACCGACGCCGACGCTCCTCCCACGACCGAATCGAACGCACTCCGAACCCCCATCGTCGCAGTTCTCGGGCACGTCGACCACGGCAAGACGACGCTGCTCGACAAGATACGCGGCTCTGCGGTCTCGGAAGGCGAAGCGGGCGCCATCACGCAGCACATCGGCGCCACGGCGGTCCCGCTAGAGACCGTCTCGCAGATGGCCGGCAGTCTCGTCAAGCCGGAGGACTTCGACCTGCCGGGCCTCCTGTTCATCGACACGCCCGGCCACCACTCGTTCTCCACGCTTCGCTCCCGCGGCGGCGCACTCGCCGACATCGCCATCGTCGTCGTGGACGTGAACGACGGCTTCCAGCCGCAGACCATCGAAGCGCTCGACATCCTCAAGCGGACGGGGACGCCGTTCGTCGTCGCCGCCAACAAGATAGACACGACGCCCGGGTGGAACCCCAACGAGGGGTCGCCCATCCAGGGGACGTACGAGGACCAGTCGGACAACGCCCGTCAGCGTCTCGACCAGAACCTCTACGAGATAATCGGCAACCTCTCCGACGAGGGCTTCTCCGCGGACCTCTACTGGCGCGTCCAGAACTTCCAGAAGAACGTCGGCGTCGTCCCCCTCTCGGCGATGACCGGCGAGGGCATCCCGGACCTCCTCGCGGTCCTCATGGGCCTCTCCCAGCGCTACATGAAAGAGGAGATGGCCGTGGACGTGGCCGGCCCCGGGGCGGGCACCGTGCTCGAAGTGAAGGAGGAACGCGGGTTCGGCGCGACGGTGGACGTCGTCCTCTACGACGGCAGCGTCCGCGAGGACGACACCATCGTCGTCGGCGGCGTCAACGGCCCCATCGTCACCGAGGTTCGCGCCCTCCTGCAACCGCGTCCGAACGCCGAGATACGGACCGAAAAGCGGTTCGACAAGGTGGAGGAAGTCGCCGCCGCGGCCGGTATCAAAATCGCCGCGCCGGACCTCGACGACGCGATGGCGGGCGCGCCGATTCGCGTCGTCCGCGACCGGAGCGTCGAGGCCGTCATCGAGGACGTCGAGTCCGAACTCGCCGAGATAGAGGTCGACACCGAGGAGGAGGGCGTCGTCGTCAAGGCCGACACCCTCGGCAGTCTGGAGGCGATGGCCAACGCCCTGCGAGAGGCGGAGGTGCCCATCCTCCGCGCCGAAGTCGGCGACGTCGCTCCGCGGGACGTGGCCGTCGCCTCGACGGCCCGCGAGGACGACCACAAGGTCATCCTCGGCTTCAACGTGGACGTCCTCTCGAACGCCGAGGACGAACTGGAGAAGACGGGCGACGTGCGCCTGTTCGAGGACGACGTCATCTACCAACTCGTCGAGGAGTACGAGGAGTTCGTCGCCGAACGCAAGCGCGCCCAACAGGAGACGGTGCTGGACAAGATCAAGCGTCCGTGTCGGTTCCGCATCCTCGAAGACCACGTGTTCCGGCAGTCGAGTCCCGCCGTCGTCGGCGTCGAGGTGCTGTCGGGGACGCTGAAGAACAACGCGCACGTCGTGAAGTGGGAGGGCAACGAACCGAAACGCGTCGGCCAACTCTCCGGCATCCAAGAGCAGGGCGAGGACGTCTCCGAGGTTCGCGCGGGCAACCGCGTCTCCGTCGCCATCGACGGCCCCACCGTCGGCCGGCAGATAGACGAGGGCGACGAACTGTGGACCGAGTTGCCCGAGAAGCACGCGAAGATTCTCGAACAGGAACTCTCCGACGAGATTCCGGCGGACGAACTCGAAGCGCTGACCGGCTATCTGGACAAACACCGCCAGCGCGACCCGTTCTGGGGGAAGTGAGGCACGGTCCGTCGTCGCCGTCGGGGCGAACGCGACGGAGTCGATTCGTATCGGTCCCGTTTCTGAACCGCGGTTGAGACAACACGCCGTCTAAAATGTTCTTCAGAGAACACTTTTCGGCCGCTGGGTTCTGACAACGACTAGCGCGTCCGGTCGTGGAACGCGCGTCGAGAGGTGGAACACATGGAGAAGAGACCGGCGAGAGAGGAGGTATCGCGGCGAGGAGTACTGAGAGCGGGGACGTTCGCGGTCGGAGGTGTCGTCCTCGGTGGCGTCGGACTTCGAGGCGTCTGGCCGGAGACCGGCACCGCCCCGGACCAGAGCGGCGGGACCCTCGTGTCGGCCGTCGAACGGCACGGTCACTACGCCTGGTTCCCTCACGGCCCCGACAGTTGGGGGCGGTCGACCGCGCCGTTCGACGACGGCGACGGAGAGTCGAGGTGGGCGGCGCAACCGACGGACGGCGGCGCCATCCGGTGTCGCGTCGAGGACCTGCCCGCAGATCGGAACGCGGGGTTCGACGTCCACCTGGGGGCGCTCGGCGACGTCGCGGAGGTGACCGTAGTCTCGCAGACCGTCGAAACGCAACGGACGACGGGGCCCGCGACGATGTTCGTCGGACTGTTCCTCGACGTCGACCGGGACGGGGAGTTCTTCCTGTGGGAGGACGCCGACGGGCCGACGGACGACTGGGTCGGGTTGGGAGACGACGAGGAAGGGGTGTCGGCGGCGGCGGCGGACGGGGAGTTGACCGTCGACGCCGACACCGAGTTCTTCGTCGTCGGGACCGAACGGACCGCGACGCTGGAGGACCTGAAAGGCGGCGACGTCGAAGGCGTCGACGGCGCGACGGCCGCCGCCCTCTACGTCGGCGTCACGAGTAGCGGCGGGGGGACCGAAGAAATCGTCGTCGAGGCGGTGGACGTCCGTCGAAGCTGAGCGGCGGGTCCGACACCGCCCGCTCGGACGGATTCGTCGAGCAGCGCCGCCGAACGAGCGGTTCGACGACCGGTCGCCGGCGTCCGAGTGCGTGCGAGTCGCTTATTCTCCCCGCGCATGTTGTTTGATAGCATGGTGGGGTCAGAGAGCGACGACTCGCCGCTCGCGGTGGTCGCCGACGCGGCGGACCCGGCGGTGGTCGAACTGTTCGAACTGCTCGGTAACGAGACGCGGTTGGCGATTCTGCTGGCGCTCTGGGAGTCGTTCGACCCGTTCGACCCCGCGAACGGGATGTCGTTCACCGCGTTGCGCGACCGAGTCGGCATCCCGCAGGGGGCACAGTTCGGCTATCACCTCGAGAGACTGGTGGGTCGACTCGTCGAGAAGACCGGGTCGGGATACGCGCTGCGACCGACCGGCCTCGAACTCGTCCAGAGCCTCGTCGCCGGCGTCGGTCGGGAGGCGACGCTCGACCCCGTCGAGATAGACGTCGCCTGCTGGCGGTGCGGGGGCGAGACGGTGCTCACCTACCGCGACACGTGGCTCTACCACGTCTGTACGGACTGCGAGACGGTCATCGACGACCAAGAGGTCGACAAGCGGTTCCCCGCCGGTCTGTTGTTCGGCGAACCGTACCCGGCGGCCATCCTCTCGGACAGGACGCCCGAGGAGATATACGCCGCGGCCGTGACGCGACTCCTCCAGCAGCAGACGCTCCGTATGAACGGGGTCTGTCCGCGGTGTCTCGGCGTCCTGGACTCCTCGACGTGGGTCTGTGAGTCACACGAACCCGGGCCCGCCGGCGTCTGCCCGCGGTGTGACGCGAAGTGGGCGGTGAGGATACGTCGGAGCTGTTCGGTCTGCAAGTACTGGGAACTGGACTCCCCGGCGGGGATGGTGATGCAGCCGGACGTGTCCGCCTTCTATCGCGCCCGGGGCCTCGAACTCGCTCTCGGAGTCAACGAGTTCGAGCGCGCGAGAGCGGTCATGACGCAACTACCGACGCACGAGGAGACGGTCCTCTCGACCGACCCCGTCCGAACGCGAGTCGTCGTGCAGTTCGAGGGCGACGAGTTATGCCTGACGTACGACGAGGCGATGAACGTCCTAGAGGTGGACGAACGCGACGGCGTCGGCGAGTGAGCCCGGATCGGTCGTGACGGACCGCGTGGCGCGGCGAATACGCTCGTCTCCTACGCGGCGAAAGTACTCGTAACGTATCGACTGGTTTCTCCGAACGAGTCGGCGGGTTCGGAGTAATATTTAGTACGAACTCTCCAGTACGAACGACCGAGGTGAGTACGGATGAGTGTCAGAAAGAGACCCACTGGCGAGACTGTCGTCCCGGCGTTGAAATCGCGATACGACTGGTTGTTGGCACTCCTCCCGCTCCCGTCGTTGCTCGGCGTCTTCGCGGCGTCGTTCGCCGACGTGCAGGTCGCGTTCGGCGTCGGCGTCGGCGTCGGCGGCCTCTCCTCGGCCGCGCTGTTGGCGTACGGGCTGTTCGTGGACCCGCCGCTCTCGGGGTAGCGTCGTGACCGCACGGCGGCGGCCGAGAACGGTTATCGAGCGGTCGGCGTCAGTTCGTCGCCGACGGCGTTCATCACCTGGAACGCGGCGGAGGCGGCGAGTCCCTGCGCCACCTCGTCGCGGTCCGAATCGGTGAGCCCCGACTCCAGGTCCTCCTCGTCCGGCGTGAAACCGGCGCTGATGGGCCGACCGACCGGCGGGTGGACGGCCACCGTCGCCTGCGGGCCGTTGGACCCGTAGGAGAGTTCCGACCCCACGGCGTAGCCTTCCGGCAGGTAGTTCTGCGTCCGCGAGACGATGCCGGCGACGGCCTCACGAAGTCGCCGAACCTGCGCCGTCGAGAGTTCGGACTCCGCCGGGCGACCTGCATCTACTACACCGGGCGCACCCGCGTAGGGGTTGTTTCCGTTCATGAGGATGAGTCACCAACCCTACGGGAACGCCGCAGTTAAACCCGTCGGAAGCCTCAACATCGCGGTCCCGCTCCCGCCTCAGAGGATGGGTTCGCTGCGGCCGTAGGCGGCGACGGTGACGGCGGTGGTGTACCCCTCGCCGTCGGCCTCCGCCGTCGTGACCGCGACGCGTTCGTCGTCGAACTCCCAGTCGCGGAGTCCCCGTCCGGCGTCGAGTCCCTCCTCGACGGCCCGGCGGACGCCCTCGGGGTCCTCGCCCGCCGCCTCGTAGAACAGGCCCGGACCGGGACCCGTCGTCCACCCGAGGCCGGCCGAGACGGTGCCGACGCCGCCCGTCGTCGCGCGCGCCTGAACGACGGTGAGGCGGTTCCCCGCCGGTCCGAGGTCCGGCGCGATGTCGACCTCCTCGACGGTGGCGTCGGCCGGGACGACCGAGGAGACGGGGACGAGGTTGTAGTTGTGGACGTTGGCGGCCGCGAGTGCGGCGTCGTAGGACGCCATCTCGGTGGGCGCGGTGCCCACCCCGCGAACGACGTAGATGGTGTTCATTACCGGAGAACGTCGCCGCGGAGAATAAGGAGTTACGAATCGACCGTCGGAGGGAGACGAGCCACGATGTCCAGTCGGCTCAGTACTGGTAGTCCGTGTGCCCCGGAATCGTCCCGGACTCCTCGGCGTCGCGCATCTTCTCGATAGCGTCGTCGAAGTCCTCGCGGCGGACCTCGGTCCGGTCGTCGCGGATGGCGTACATGCCCGCCTCGGTCGTCAGGGAGGCGATGTCCGCGCCGGACTGTCCCTCGAGTTCCTCGGCGAGGTCCTCGAAGTCGACGTCGTCGGCGACGTTCATCTCCCGCGTGTGAATCTCCAGAATCTTCACGATGCCCTCGGAGTCGGGGTTCGGCACCTCGATGAGGCGGTCGAACCGGCCCGGCCGGAGGATGGCCTCGTCCAGCATGTCGAAGCGGTTCGTCGCGGCCATGATGCGAATCTCGCCGCGGTCGTCGAAGCCGTCCATCTCGCTGAGCAGTTGCATCATCGTCCGCTGAACCTCGGCGTCGCCGGACGTCTTCGAGTCCGTGCGCTTGGAGGCGACGGCGTCTATCTCGTCGATGAAGATGACCGCCGGTTCGCGGTCGGCCGCGAGTTCGAACAGGTCGCGGACGAGGCGGGAGCCCTCGCCGATGAACTTGCGGACGAGTTCGGAGCCGGCCATCTTGATGAACGTGGCGTCCGTCTCGTTGGCGACGGCCTTCGCGAGCATCGTCTTCCCCGTGCCCGGCGGGCCGTGCAGGAGGACGCCGGACGGCGGTTCGACGCCGACCTTCTCGAACATCTCGGGGTTCGCGAGGGGGTCCTCGACCGCCTCGCGCACCTCGCGCACCTGCTCGTCGATGCCGCCGATGTCGTCGTACGTCACCTCGGGCGACGCGTCGACTTCCATCGCCTGCGCGCGGGCGTCCTTCTCGTCGTCGAGGACGGACTGGATGGCGAACGAGTCGTTGATGGCGACCCGGTCGCCGGCCTCGACCTGCGATTCGAGGTGGGGGGAGGTGTCCGTGAGGACCTCCTGGTTGTTGCCGTGTTGCTTGATGACGACGCCGTCGTCGGTGACCTCCTCGACCGTCGCGATGTAGAGCGACGAAGTCTTCAGCGTCTCGTTGCGACGCTTGAGTTGGTCGACCTCCGACTGCAGTTCGTCGCGACGGTCGGTCGCCTCCGTGAGACGGTCGTCGAGTTCTCGGTTGACCTCTGTGAGACGCTCGAAGTGCTGCCGAAGTGCAGACAGGCGCTCGGCGTCCGACATCTCGGGGTCGAGGTCCAGCCGAGGACGGTCGGGAAGCGAAGGGCTTCTGGACATCTGCTACCGGGGCTTGGAGGTGCGCGTAAATGTGCCTTTGGGTACCCCGGACGCTTTGTGACCGTCTCTCGGCGTCGAGAACCGCCGAAACGGGCGCACTGCGGTGGCGAGCGCCGTCGTCCCGACCGGGGACGGGGGCCGCCGCGGCCGTTCAACTCGAGGCGGGGACGCGGCGGAACCGCAACTCGAAGACGCACCCCGTCGGGTCGCGCGGTCGGTAGGCGACCGACCCGCCGTAGAACTCGAGTAACCGGTCGACGAAGAAGAGACTGAGGCCCTGTCCGTGGCGGAGTTGCGAGTCCTCGCGCCGCCCGAACAGGTAGTCGACGCGTTCGGGTTCGATTCCCGACCCGTCGTCCGCGACGGTCACCACCGCCTCCGTCGGCGTCGTCTCGACGTCGACCCAGACAGCCGGGTCTGAAGCGTCGTTGTACTCGACGGCGTTCTCCACGAGGGCGGCGACGGCGCGCGATACGGCGTCGTCGGCGAGCACCCGAACCGGGTCACCGGGAACGTCGAGGTGCAGCGTCGTCTCGTCACCGACCAAGGGCGGAACCGTCGTCTCGACCACCGCACAGAGGTCCGTCGGCGAGAGGGCGGCCGGCGACCGGTCGAGGAGTTCGTGGAGGTCACGCGCCGTCTCGGCCCTGTCGAGGAGTCGTTCGACCCGGTCGACGGCCCTGTCGACGAGTTCGCGCTCGACGCCCGAGATGGCGTCGCGGACCGTCGAGAGGGCGCCGCCGACGACGTTCGCGTCGTTGCGGATGTTGTGCCGGAGGACGCGGTTCAGCACGTTGACCGTCTGTTCGCTCCGCCGACGCTCGGAGAGGTCGATGAAGATACCCGCGTAGCCGACCCGTTCGCCGTCGGTGACGAGCGGAAACGTCGCGCCGCGACCGAAGACCCGCTCGTCGGACTTCGTGACGGCCTCCAACTCGCCCTCCCACGGGTCGCCCCGGTCGAGCGCCTGAATCATCTCCTCGTACGTGTTCGGGTCGTTCACGAGGAACGTCGGCATCGACCCCAACATCTCCTCGCGCGCGTAGCCCGTGAAGTCGAGACACGCCTGGTTGACGTCGACGATGGCGAACGAGTCGTCCGTCACGACGGTCGGGTTCGGCGTCTCGTGGAATATCAGCCGGTAGATTTCCGGTGGCGGCGAGGTCATCGGGTGGGTACAGTCCTCGGGTGAACTGGCTGGAGGGTGGATTCGGGCACGAATCTACCTTTCGGGTCGGTCGACCCGTTCGCCCTGATAGCTCCCGTCGTACTCGCCGTCGTGGTTCGCACGGGCGAGGACGAGTTGCGCGACGCGCGCACCGGGTTCGAGTTCGACGTCGCAGTGGACCTGCAACAGGCCCTCGCCCCGGCCCTCGTAGCCGGCGTCCCAGACGGCGGTGTTGAGCATGCAGGAGTTGCGCATGAGCGACGACCGCGGGTAGAGGAAGCCGACGTGGCCCGCCGGAATGTGAATCGTCTCGGCGTACTGGAGGATGTACCCGCCGGGTGGGAGGGCGTACGCGCCGACGCTCTCGTCTATCGAGACGGCCTCTCTGTCCCCGATCTCTTTCCCCTCGGTGTCGAGTCGGCCGGGCGAAATCTGTTCGTACAGCGATTCGAGCGTCAGGTCGACGCCGTTGGGCTGTACCTGCGACTCGTCGGTCGGTTCGACGTGGTCCGCGACGAACGCGCCGCTTCTGAACATGTCGGGAGTGGTGAGAGGACAACGAAGACCGTTTCGGTACCGGGGTCGCCGTCTCGTGACATCGAAACGTAACGGTGACACGAGTCGACGCCGCTCAGGACGACTCGGCGTCGGCCACCGCCACTTCGAGAGCATCGAGGCGGTCTTCCAGTTCCGCCTGCCGCTCTCGGAGCGCCTCGTTCTCGTCTTCGAGGTCTTCGACGCGGCCCTCCCTCGCGGCGAGGCGGTCCCTCAGGCGGTCGATACGGTCGTTCTTCCGTTCGAGTCGATCCGCGAGGCCCTGTATCGCGGCGAGTGCGACGCCGTCCGCGTCGACGCTCGCGATGGTCTCGTCGTCGTCGCCCAACTCGAACGCGTCGTGGAAGTCTCCCGCCATCGGCCCCATGTGGCGTCCGTCGTCGGTGTCCGTGAACTCCCACGTGCTCACGTCCAGTTCGGTGACGCCGTCGAGGACCGCGTCCGGCGAGACGGGGGCGATGGACTGCTTTTTCGCGCGTGCGCTGGTGTTGTTGAACGACGGCGCGTACACCGGCATCTGCGAACGGAACTCGTTGGGACCCTGCGAGCGGAACTCGCTGTCGGTCGCGTCGGCGAAGACGACTGCGCCGTCGTGTGCAGTCCCGTTGTCCGATTCAGTCTTCGCCAGACGGCCGGCGGCGAAAGAAAATCGCCCGCTTGCCACGTTCTCGGAGCCACCCGGAACGGTCGAACGGACGCCGGTCGCTGTGTTCCCGCCGCCTCCACCAACAGTAGCGAACTCTCCACTCGCCACGTTGAGGATGCCACCGGCGACTGTGCCTCGCTCGCCAGTCGCCGCGTTATTGAATCCCCCACCGACCGTCGCAGTCTGGCCTTCGACGCGGTTTTCGATGCCCCCAGCGGCCGTCGCGCCTTCGCCAGCAGCACGATTCAAGAATCCACCACCGACGGTAGCTGAGTCGCCGTCAGCGTCGTTCCCGCCACCGCCTGCAGCGGTTGCACCCGGACCACTCGCGGTATTCCCCGTTCCACCGCCGATAGTGGCCCCTGCACCGCTAGCCGTGTGGTTGAAGCCCCCACCGACGGTCGACTCCTCGCCGCTCGCGGTGTTGTTGAAGCCCCCGCCGACGGTGGCGCGCTTGAAAGCTGTGTTGGCCTCGCCACCACTCACCGTCGCGAAAGGCGCGCTCTCGGGGTCATCTCCCGGACTCCCGGCCTGATTCCGGCGACCGCCGCTCACCGTGCAGAAGTTGTCGAGAGCACGGTTCCCGTTCGTTCGGTTGTTACCGACTTCGACAGGGCCTTCACCCTCGCCTCCACCACCGGCGACGGTCGTCCCCCGCACGTCGGCGACGTTGTTAGCGCCGCCGGAGACGGTCGAGTGTTCCCCGCTGGCGCTGTTTCCGACTCCTCCGGCGACGGTCGCGTTAGTGCTCGCGTCGTTCTCAACGCCACCACCAACGGTGGCGTACTGTCCCGTTGACGCGTTCCGATCACCACCGGCGACAGTCGCGTCCTGACCGTCGGCCTCGTTTCGCCGACCGCCGCCGACCGTCGCGTTCCGTCCGCCCGCGACGTTCCCGCGACCCCCGCCGATAGCCGTCTCGTCGCCGCTAGCGTAATTCTGCCACCCACCGGCTATCGTCGCGTATGCCGCCCGAGTGGTGTTTGCGCGGCCGCCACCGATAGTCACCCACTTGCCGCCGAAGGCCGTGTTGGCCTCGCCGCCACCGACGGTCGCGGACGCGGAACTCTGTCGGTCGTTCCCCGGACTCCCCGCCCAGTTACGTACGCCGCCGCTGACCGTACAGAAGTCGTCCCACGCCCTGTTCCCGCCTTGTCGCGTCCCTCCACCGGCCGCGTCCGGTATCGCTCCGTCGTTCGTGAGTCCGCCACCGGCGACGGTCGACCCCTTCCCCTGAGCGGCGTTGTTGTTCCCACCACTAACCGTCGACTGGTCGCCGAGCGCCTGATTGAGATACCCGCTGCCGACGAACGACTGGAGTCCGCTCGCGACGTTCTCTTGCCCGCCGGCGATGGCCGTGTAGTCGTTCGTCGCCTCGTTTCGGAATCCGCCGGTGATGGCGGCGTAGTTGCCTGTTGCGCTGTTTTCTTCACCACCAGCTACAACCTGCGTTTCTTCGGGCGCGTTGTTTCTCACACCGGAGAGGACCTCGCCCGACGCGGTGTCCGTCCCGACGTATCCCAACAACCCGACCGCTCCAAGCGTCGCCAGCACGCCGCGCCGCGACGCGCGGACGAACGGCGGTTCGTCGGCGTCCGCGTCATCTTCGGTCGGTTCGGTCCCGTCTCCCGCGAGCGGCTTGTCTGTCATCTTTCTGATAGCACCGACTCCAGGATACGGACGAACCCGTGTTATAATCATTTGGCTGTCATTTTGAAAGTGTGATACGAGAGAGATTCGCACGGACGGAGATGCGCCGAGGACCGAATCCGGCCGCACGTGTCGCGACGAGTGCAATCGCCACGCGAGAGTCACGACGTAGCACCCGGCGTCGGCCGTCCTCACGGGCGAACTACCAACCGGCGAATCGGCCGCCCTCGCACACGTTCACTATTATCCATCGAAGAACAAATATGCGTATTATGAACATACCTCTGACCTCAAACACGCGGGATTTATAATCGTAGACAGTCGAAATCGGGACGTTATGGGACAGACGCTCACCGAAAAAATTCTCGACGACCACCTCGTCGAAGGGGAACTCGAACCCGGAGAGGAGATCGGAATCGAGATCGATCAGGTCCTCACACAGGACACGACCGGGACGATGGTCTGGCTGCAGTTCGAGGCGCTCGAACTCGACGAAGTCCAGACAGAGCTGGCGGCGCAGTACTGCGACCACCAGACGTACCAGTTCGACTTCAAGAACACTGACGACCACCGCTTCCTCCGCTCGGCCGCGGGGACGTACGGGGCACACTTCTCTCGCCCCGGCAACGGTATCTGTCACAACGTCCACAAGGAGAACTTCGCCGCACCCGGCAAGACGCTCCTCGGTTCGGACTCGCACACGCCGACGCCCGGCGGCCTCGGCCAACTCGCCATCGGCGCGGGCGGCCTCGACATCTCCGTCGCCATGGGCGGCGGCGCCTACTACGTCGAGATGCCGGAAGTCGTCAACATCCGTCTGGAGGGCGAACTCCCCGAGTGGGCCACCGCGAAGGACGTCATCCTCCACCTGCTCCGCGAACTCTCCGTGAAGGGCGGCGTCGGCAAGGTGTTCGAGTACACCGGTCCCGGCGCGGATACGCTCACCGTCCCCGAGCGAACGACCATCACGAACATGGGGACGGAACTCGGCGCCACCTCGTCCATCTTCGGCACGGACGAGAAGACGAAGGACTACCTCGCGCGACAGGGTCGTGAGGACGAGTACGTCGAACTCGCCCCCGACGAGGACGCCGAGTACGCCGACCAGATTACGGTCGACCTCTCGGACCTCGAACCGCTCATCGCCTGCCCGTCGATGCCCGACAAGGTCGTTCCCGTTCGCGAAGTCGCGGGCGAGTCCGTCGACCAGGTCATCGTCGGCTCCTGTACGAACGGCGGCTACGAGGACATCCTCCCGGCCGCGAAGATGCTCGAAGACCGCGAGGTGAACAAGAAGACGGAGATGATCGTCGCACCCGGTTCGAAGCAGGCCTCCGAGATTCTGGCGCGTCAGGGCTGGACCGCCGAGATGATGGCCGCCGGTGTCAACTTCTCCGAGGCGACGTGCGGTGCCTGTATCGGCATCGGCCACGTCCCCGCCTCCGACTCCGTCTCCCTGCGGACGTTCAACCGCAACTTCGAGGGTCGCTCCGGCATCGAGGACGACAACGTCTACCTCTGCTCGCCCGAAGTCGCCGCCGCCGCGGCGCTGAAGGGCGAAATCGTCGACCCGCGTGACCTCTCCGACGAACTCGGCGACCTGGAAGCGCCCGGCGTCGAACTCCCCGACAAGTACGACGGCTCGAAGGCCGACCTCATCTCGCCCGACGAGGCCGTCGACGACGAACTCATCAAGGGACCGAACATCGGCAACGCGCCCATCGGCGAACCGCTGGAGTCCGACATCCGCGGTGAGGCCCTCCTGAAGATGGAGGACAACATCACCACGGACCACATCATCCCGGCCACGTCGGACATCCTCAAGTTCCGCTCGAACATCGAGAAGCTCTCGGAGTTCACGCTCTCCCGCGTGGACGAGACGTTCGCGCAGCGTGCGATGGACGCCGACGGCGGCGTCCTCGTCGCCGGCGAGAACTACGGACAGGGCTCCTCGCGCGAGCACGCGGCCATGTGCCCGCAGTACCTCGGCATCGAGGCCGTGCTGGCGCAGTCGTTCGCCCGCATCCACAAGGCGAACCTGTTCAACTTCGGTATCCTCCCCCTCGCCATCGACGAGGAGACGTACGAGAAGCTCGAACAGGGCGACGACGTCGAAGTCGTCACCGACGTCTCCGAGGCCGTCGAGTCCGGCGAGAGCGAGTTCACCGTCCGCGTGAACGACGACTGGGAGGCCACGGCGACGCTCAACGCCTCCGAACGCGAACGCCGCATCCTCTCTGCCGGCGGCAAGCTCCGACTCACGAAGGAGCAGTACGAGCAAGAGGGCAGTGGCGGCGCGACGCCCGCCGACGACTGAGCGACGCACACACTCGACGTTTTTTTCGGACGCGGACCGCCGAGCGACGGCGCCGCGAGCACGTCGGCGACGACGCCGTCGGTCGCACCCACGCCGTGGGGGAGACCACCGGACTTTTGCGCTCACCGAACGTACCAGCAGAGAGTGACTGAGGGTGGCGCAGGGCCGGAGCGCGAGACGACCCGAGGCGAGACGGCGGCGGACGACGGGACGGCGGACCCGCCGGCCGGCGTGACCGTTCGGCGCGTCGAGCGCGCCGACCTGCTGGACGTGCTGCGAATCGAGAAGACCTGCTTCACGGAGCCGTGGCCGTACACGGCGTTCGAGTCGTTCCTCGACGAACCGGGCTTTCTCGTCGCCGAACGCGAGGGCGACGTGGTCGGCTACGTCGTCTCGGACGTGATGCCGAACCACGGCCGGGACATCGGCCACATCAAGGACCTCGCCGTCGCGCCGGACGCCCGGGGGATGGGCGTCGGTCGCCTCCTCCTCCAGCGCGGACTGGTCTCGCTCTCGCTGTCGGGGGCGGCGGTGGTCAAACTGGAGGTCCGCGTCGGCAACGAACCGGCGCTGTCGCTGTACCGCGACGTGGGGTTCGAACCGGCGCGGCGGGTCCCCGCCTACTACGCCGACGGCGAGGACGCCCTGCTGATGGTCCTCGACGTGGACGCCTGGCGAAACTGACGCAGGGGTGGCCCTGCGACAAGGTGATAGCGTTCGGGACCACAGTTATCGCCAGTGACCGACTCGTACACCGTCTCGGTCGTCGGCACGCTCCCCGGACGGTTCGACGTCGCGAGATTCGAGGCGGCGTTCGACGGGACGACGCTCAGGTGGAACGTTCCGCCGGACGCCGCGCCCTCGTCGCACGCGGCCGTCGACTGCGTCGTCGCCACCGCGACTGCCGTCAGCGACGGCGGGTTCGACCCGGCGAGCGTGGCCGCGCCCGTGGTGCTCGTCGGCGACGAGACGGACGACATCGCCGAGATAGCCCTCTCGACGGACGTCGTCGACTACCTCGCCGTGCAGGGGTCGGCGGCGGAGGCGACGTGGCTGGCACGTCGCGTCGAGGCGGCGGCGGACTCCTACCGGACGGACAGAGAGCGCGCCCAACTCGACAGACAGCAGCGAGCGCTCTCGGACCTCGGCGCGTTCGCGCTCTCCGGCCCCGCCCGCGAGGAGGTGTTCGCCGAGACGGTGGACTGCGTCGCCGAGACGCTCGACGCCGACCGAGTCGCCCTCCTTCGCTACCGGTCGGACGACCGCGACCTGTCGATGGTCGCCGCCGACGGGTGGCCGCAGTCGTACGTCGGCGGCGTCGCCGTCGGACTCGACTCCGGACCGGGGCGGGCGCTCACCGGCGGAGAACCGGTCGTGCAGAACGACCTCTCCGGGCGGACGACGACGCTGACCGCACACCTCGACGCGGGCAGCGAGTTGAGCGTCGTCGTGGGCGGGGCCACCGAACCGTGGGGCGTCCTGACGGTCCACAGTTCGGCCCCCGGCGCCTTCGACGAGACGGGCGCGCGGTTCGCGGAGAACGTCGCCGCACTCATCGGCGCCGTCATCGAACGCGAGACGCTGCGGACGACGCTCGAAGAGGTGTTCAGCCGCGTCGACCAGGGGATGCTGGGCCTCGACGCTAACTGGCGGGTGACGTACGTGAACCCGGAGGCAGAGCGCCTGCTGGACATGTCCGCCGACGAACTCGTCGGCGAGGACATCTGGGACGTGTGGGACGAGGACCACGTGGAACCGTTCCGCGAGCGGTACGAGGAGGCGCGGAAGACCGGCGAGAAGGCGTCGTTCGAGTCGTACTTCCCCCCGCACGACCGCTGGTACGAGGTGGAGGCGTACCCCTCGCAGGTCGGCCTCTCCGTCTACTTCGACGACGTGACCCAGCGAGCCGAGCGCGAGATGGAGCTGATGCGGTACGAACGCATGGTCGAGGCGGCGGACGACGGCGTCTACGCGCTGGACGCCGACCAGCGCTTCCTGCAGGTCAACGAGGCGTTCGCGGAGATGTTCGGCCGCGAGCAGTCGGACCTCATCGGGAGCCACGTGTCGGAACTCATCGACGACGACGTGGTGGCCGAGAGCGCGCGCCTCCGCGAGGAAGCCGCACGGACGGGCGAGTCGCGGCGGCAGGAGTTCCCCAGCGAACTCCCGAACGGCGAGGAGGTGTGGATAGAGTCCCAGTTCTCGGCGCTCGTCGACGAGGAGGCGGACCAACTCGTCGGCACCGTGGGCGTCGTCCGCGACGTGACCGAACGCCGGCACCGCGAGCGGTCGCTCACGGTACTCAACGAGTGGACGCGCGAGATGGCGCAGGCCGGCGACGCCGAGTCCGTCGTCGAGCGGACCGTCGCGGGCTGTCACGAACTGTTCGACCCCTGCCGCGCGGCCTTCTTCGACTACGACGCGGCGACGCGAACCCTCGAACGTCACGCCGAGTCCGACGCCGTCGGCGACGACGAGTCGGTCCCCCCGGGCGAGGACCCCTGCTGGGTCGCCTTCGCCGAGGAGCGAACGGTCGTCGACGAGGCGGACGGCGAACGCGTCCAGTTCGCGCCCGTCGGTCGGTACGGCGTCCTCGCCGTCGAACGCCCGTCGGACGCGACGGAGCGCGAGACGGACCCGGAGATTCTCGACCTGCTGGCGGTGACGATGGGCGAGTTGCTCGGGAGCGTGGACACGAAGGCGGCGCTACAGGACAGAGACCGACAGCTCGAACAGCAGAACGAGCGCCTGACGCAGTTGAACCGCATCAACCGGACGGTCAGAGGGGTGACGCGCTCCGTCGTCCACGCGGCGACGACGGAGGAAGCGATGGCGCGGGCGTGCGAACGGCTGGTCGAAGCCGAGCCCTACCAGTTCGCGTGGCTCTGCGAGTACGCGGAGGAGACGGCCGACGGCGGCGAGATGGGAGCGACGCCGACGACGACGGCGGGCGTCGAGGACGGCTACGCGGCCCGCCTCCCGGCCGTCGCGCAAACCTCGCCGTTCCCCGAGTTGCTCGCGCGGGTCGCCTCCTCGGGACGGCGGGGCGTCGTGGACGACGTGCTGGACGACCCGGCGTGGGAACCGCACCGCCGGGACGCCCTCACGCTTGGCTTTCGGTCCATCGCCGTCGTCCCCGCCGGCGAGGACCGCCTGCTCGTCGTCCACGGCACGCGTCCCGACACGTTCGTCGGCGAGGACGGCGACGTCATCGTCGAACTCGGGGAGACGCTGGGCGCGGTCATCGACCAACTCGGCCGGTCCCAGCCCATCCTCGGCGAGCAACAGACGGAAGTCGAGTTGGAGATTCGCGACGACAGCCACTACTTGAACCGGCTCGCGGCGGCGACGGGGGCGGCGGCGACGGTCACCGGCGTCGTGCCGACGACGGACGGGACGTACCGCTCGTTCGTCCGAACCACCGCCACGCAGGACGTGGCACGCGACGCGCTTCCCGCCGGAGCCGTCGTCCGCGAACTCACCGACGCGGACGACGGCGAACACCTCTACGAGGTGCGGCCGGCCGACACGAAGCCGTTCGAGACGCTGTACGCCGGCCGCGGCCGCCTGCAGGAGATGCGGGCCGAAGGCGGCGTCTGTACGGTGACGCTGACGATTCCCTCGGACGTGAGCGTCCGGTCGGTCGTCGAGGCGTTCGCCGCGGCGTACGACGGGACGACGCTGACCGCCCGGCGGACGCAGGCCGAACCGTCGGAGTCGGCGGGGACGTTCCGCGCGCGCCTCGACGAGGCGTGGACCGAGCGACAGCGGGAAGCCATCTCGGCGGCGCTCCACGGGGGGCTGTACGACTGGCCGCGCAAGACGTCCGTCTCGACGCTCGCGGAGGCGTTCGGCGTCTCCTCGCCGACGTTCCAGTACCACCTCCGCGCGGCAGAGCGGAAGCTGGTCGAACTGACGCTGGAGTGACGGCGAGACGACATACTATTCGAATAGAGTGCAACCGGCGGAACAGTCTACCATGATAGAGACGACGACTAATACCCCAGAACAGTTACCGAACATCCGTCGGCGTGGGGGCCGACGACAGATCATGGACGACGCAACAACGCAAGGGAAGGGGCTGAGCACGCAGGAAGCATCGAAGGTAGTCGTTCAACACGACTGGGACGGAGAGGACTGTCTGGCCGTCACCATCGCCCGCGCCGCCGCGGAGGCGTGGACGGGCGACTCGGACGACGCCATGACGCTCCCACCGGTCGGTTCTGTCGTCGACCCCGACGCGCTAGAGAATCTGTTCGCACCGTCGCGCAACCGCGGCCGTGCGGCGACCGACGGCGGCCAACCGACGGAGGAACAGGAGCCGGCCTCCAGCGTCCGCTTCACCTACGTCGGGTACAACGTCTCCATCTCGGAGAACGGCGTCGTCGTCGTCGAGGACCCCTCGTCGCTGGACGAACTCTAAACGGGCGTCTACGGCCGCTTCCGGGCACCCCGTAGGACCCCCTCTCCGGGCACCACTCTCTGCAGCACTTCCGGGCACCACTCTCTGCAGCACTTCCGGGCACCACCGCTGCATCTCTCTTCTGGCACCACCGCCGGACGCCGACGTTCGCGTTCGTCGCGCCGACCGTACGACCCTTGTGTCGCGACAGCCAACGGGCGAGCATGGGCTACGCCTGTCCCGTCTGTGACGTGCCGCAACAGGACGGAGAGCACCTCGCGAACCACCTCGCGTTCACGGCGATGACCAACGGCGGCGAACACGAAGTCTGGCTCGACGAACACGTCCCCGGGTGGGGGTCGTCCGGGCCGGACGACCTGGGCCCGCGCGTGGTCGAGTACGCCGAGGAGACGACGTACGAGACGGTGTTCGAGGACACGGTCCACGACCACTCGCACGACCACGCCTTCGACGACGGAACGCTCGACCGGTCGGACGGCCAGCGCGCCGGCGCGAGCCGGCTCGACGACGAGGCGCGCGCCATCGTGGAGGAGGCGCGGGAGATGACGCGCGAGATGCTGGACGACGGGCGTTCGAACGCCGACGACGCGGGCGCGGACGAGTCAGACGACGACGAAGCGGACGCCGACGGCGACGCCTGACCACGACTTCTTGCGGACGACTGCTCCGGCCGCCCGACCGGTGAGCGGTGGCGACGGGGACGGGACGGGAGACCGACCGCCGAGGACCGAAAGGCGTTCGTCCCCCCGCGGGCGACGTAGCCGTATGGAGACAGCGGGGACGCTCGCACCCGAGAGCGAACGCGAGGCGCGAGAGGCGTTCGAGGCCGCCGGACCGACGGCCCAACAGGTCGTCCGGGAGGCGGCCCGGGCCATGTCGTTCGACCGCGAGGAGTACCGAGAGCGCGTGACGGGCGAAGTGGTGGAGACGGCCCGGAACGTGCTGTTCGCCGAACGCCTCGCCGTCCGCGTCGGCACGCGCGAGGAGTTCGACGCGTGGCGCGAGGACCACCCCGACTACGAGGTGACCGAACTCGGCAGCCCCGACGTGGACCGCGTCGTCTGGCACGCCGCGCCGTTCGCGGACGCCGTCGTCGCCGCGACGTTCCAGAACGAACGCGAGGCGGCGGTCGGAACGCTCCGCAGGCAGGCGTTCAGCCGACTCTACCGGCCGCGGTTCGAGGACGGCGAGAGCGACGGCGCGGAGACGGTCGAAGACGCGGAGAGGCCCGACGGCGCGGCGTCGAACGCGGGGGCCGCCGACGCGGCGACCGACGCGAGTTCGGACGGCGACGACGCCTGACCCGCGGGGAGAGTTAAGCGTCGGGCGGCCCGAACGGGAGACGATGAACGGAGACGGACGCCGTCACGAGACGCTACCGGACCCCGAGTGGCCCGTACTGGAGTCGGCCGTCGAGTACGAGACCGGATGGTTCACCGGCGGGTACGACCTCGTCGAGCAACCGAACGGGAGCACGAAGCGCTACTACTGGGCGGAGTTGGCAACCGCCGTGGTCGTCGTCGCCGTCGAGGACGGGCAGGTGGTGTTCGTCGAGCAGTACCGACCCACGGTGCGGGAGACGCAACTCGAACTGCCCGCCGGCATCGTCGAGGGCGGGGAGTCGTACACGCAGGCCGCCGAACGAGAACTCCGCGAGGAGACGGGGTTCGAGGCGACGAGCAGTTCGCTCCTGCAGGAGTTCTGGTGCTCGACGGGCGTGCTCAGACACCGGCGCGCGTTCGTCTTCGCCGAGGGCCTCGAACCGGTCGGCCGCGACTTGGACGACAACGAGTTCCTCTCGGTGCGCACCGTCCCCGTCGAGGACGTCGTCGACGTCGCGCGGGCGGCCCCGACGAACGACGCCACCGTCGAGGGCGTCCTCCTCGCCCGCGAGGACGGCCTGCTCTGACCGGCACCCGCACGCTTATCTCTCGTCGTCCGTTTCTCCCGGGCATGGACGACGAAATCGACCCCTCGGAAGTCGAGTCGTTGCTCGCGGGCGAGGACCCGCCGCGCGTCGTCGACATCCGATCGCCCGCCGCGTTCGCCCGGGAACACATCCCCGGCAGCGAGAACGTGCCGTTCGCCGAGTTGCCGAATCGCGTCGAGTCGCTCTCGGGGGCGGACCGAATCGTCACCGTCTGCCCGCACGGGCAGGCGAGCGTCCAGGCCGCCCGCCTCATCAAGTCGTTCGAGGGGACGGCGGACGCGCGCGTCGAGAGCATGCGCGGCGGACTGGAGGCGTGGGACGGACCGGTCGAGACAGAAGCGACGGCCGAACCCGACGAGGGGCCCGAAGCGCCGTTCTGACGGGGGCCGGTCGGAAACGGATGGGTCGGAGGCGACGACCGGGTCGGAACCGACGAACCGGTCGGTCGCGAGCGAGCAAGAGTGAGACGAAACCGCTCGGGGCCGGGAGGTGACGGTCGTTAGGCGACGTTGAAACCCTTGTTGCGGAGGAAGTCCTCCACGCGTCCGGTGTGATTGCCCTGGAGTTCGATTGAGCCGTCCTCAACCGTCCCGCCGCAGGCGAACTTCGATTTCAGGTCGGAGGACAGGCTGTCCATGTCCACGTCCTTGGGATCGAACCCTTCGATGACCGTTACCTCTTTTCCGTAGCGGCGCTCGTCGATGCGGATGGTGATCTCCTGAGACTCCTTGGCCACGTCCTCGCAGACGCAGAGTTCCTCAGGGAGCCCGCACGTCGAGCAGACTTCCGACATTACAATCTGAACGTACAGGATGGGGATATTAAACAGTATCGGGAATCCGCGCGTTCCACACACCCGCCGCAGCCGACGAAACGGCCGACGGGGACGGTCTCGCGCGGAGAGTAACTCGCCGGTGAGTGAACCGCGGGCGCGACCGTCGCCGCGGCCGCCCCGTCGCGTCAGCGTCTCAGGAACCGCCCCACGACCGGCGTGGACTCCCGAACCAGTCGGTCGACGACGGCGATGCTCTCGTCGGCCGCCTCGCGGGAGACGCCGTCGCCGTACCTCGCGCGTTCGTACGCCTCGCCGACGCGTATCGCCTCGTCGGCGAGACCGACTCGCGAGAGCGACCGGAGGTACGACCGCGGCGTCTCGCCCGTCCGCCGGGGGCGGTGCCGCCGTTCGAGCAGGTACTCGAGGCGGCGATACGCCCGAATGGCGTCCTCGTCGGGGGCGCGCCGCGCGCCCTGATACCGGAGCCACAGGGCTCGATAAGCGCGTTCGGTCACCCCCGTCCGCCGCGCGCCGGCGGCGAGTCCGACGAGTGCGACGAGTCCGACGGCGAACGTCCGCCGCGGCGGGAGCGTCGGTCCCGGCAGTCCGTCGTCGTCCGCCGTCGTGGCGGTCACGCCGGGCACCGCGCCGGCCGGCGGCGTCGAGTTCAGACCGTCGCCGCTGGGTGCGAGTGCGTCCGGCGGCGTCACCGTGCCGTTCGCGGAGTCGTTCGTCGCCTCCGACGACGGCGGCGTCGGCGTCGCCGTGTCGGTGGTCGCCGAGCCCTCGACGTCCACGCCCGACTCTCCGTTCTGTCGCGCCTCGGCGACGCGGGCGTTCTCGGCCGTCTGTCGCGGGCCGGACGGCGTCGGGTCGAACCGGACCCAGCCCACGTCCTCGAAGTAGACTTCGACCCACGCGTGCGAGTCGAGTCCGCGGACGACGTACTCGTCCTCCGAGACCTGCTGGCCGGGCGTGTAGCCCGTGACGAACCGGGCGGGGACCCCCTGCGAGCGGAGCATGACGACCATCGACGTCGCGTAGTAGGTGCAGTAGCCGGCGTCCATCTCGAACAGGAAGTTGTCCGCGATGTCGCCCGACGGTTGCGGCACCGACAGCGAGTAGCGCTTCTCGGACTCCAGATACTGCTCGATGGCGACGGCCTTGTCGTAGGGGTTGTCCTCTCCGCCGGCGACGTCGGCGGCGCGCGCGCGGACGCGGTCGGACGTGCTGTCGGGCAGTTGGAGGTACGCCTGCTCGACGTCGTCGGGGTAGTCGGTGCCCGAGCGTCGCAGTTGTTCGGTGGTGTAGAGCGGCACTTCGCTGGTGACGCGGTAGGACTCGCCCTCGCGCAACGCCACGTTGGGGCGGATGCCGCCCTGCATCGTCACCTGCGACTGCGTGGCGATGGGGCCCTGTATCTCCACCGGCTTCCACGCCGCCGGGAGGATGTTGATGGTGCCCTCCGCCGTCACCTGCTGTACGAGCGTCCGGGAGGACCCCGGCGGCCCGCGCAACCGCCCGTCGTACTCGTTCGTGTTGCCCGTCCTGACCCAGCCGTCGCCGGTGTAGCGGTCGTAGGCGGCGGTCTGCCAGTACGACGACCGCGGGCTCTGGACGGTGAAGCGCACCTTCGGCGAGAGGCGGATGCTCCCGACGACGTCGAGTCGGTCCTGTGCGTCCACGAGGCTCCCCTCGACGGTGGGCGACCCGCGGTCCGGGAGGAGCGGCGACCCCTGCGCGCCGGGAACCACGGAGATGGTCGCCGCGAGGACGATCATTGTCGCCAGCACCATCGCCATCACGTCCAACTGGGCGACGCCCGCGCCGTAGCGGTCGAACGTCGAGGCGGCGACGGCCGCCGTCGCGCCGACGACGCCGACGAGCGTCGCGAGTTGCCCGGCGTCGCCCGTGAGGACGAACAGGCCGAGTGCGACGCCGCCGACGCCGACGCTCAGCACGTACCGGCGGCGGACTGCGAGGTACCACGAGAGGAACACCGGGCCGGGGGCGACGGCCATCGCCCACACGCCCGCGCCGGTGAGTCGCAGGATGGAGAGTCCGGTGAGGAGCGCGACGGTGTCCGAGACCAGGCGCGTCGGCGTCAGCAGTTCGAGTTGGCTCTGCGGGAGTGCGAGGACGTAGGCGGCGAAGCCGCCGGTGACGAGGACCGCGGTGACGCCCACCGCGGTCCGGAGGCCGACGAAGTAGCCCACGACCGACGCGAACGCGAGGGCGCCGGCGACGACGAGGAGGAGTCGCGAACTCCCGCCGACGACGTCGGTGACGTGGTAGAGGACGCTCACGTACGAGTACGTGAGGACGAGGACGCCGGCGAGAGCGACGGCGCGGGACGGCGAGAGCGAGTCGGTCGAGAGCGACTCGAACCGGCCGCCCGTCTCGGTGCTCACGCGACCACCTCCCCGGCGTCGCGGGGCGTCCCGGCGTCGGTCCCGGCGGAGCGGTCCCCCCGCCGGCCGCGTTCGACGAGGTCCTCGAACGCGGCCTCGCGGTCGCCGAACCGGACGCGCGTGGCCGCCTGACTGGCCGTGACGACGATGTCGGCGCTCTCGTCCGGGACGGCGCCGCCGTCGGCGCGCGCGAGGTGTTCGAGCAACGGTCGGTCGTCGCCGGCGGCGGACTCGACGACGCCGGAGGGCGTCGAGAGCGTGACCGGGATGCCGGACGTGACGAACGTGAGACAGAGCGTGGCCGCCGCCTCCGCCATGCGGTCGGCCGCCTGTCGCGCCCCGCCGGCGGAGACGTGGACGCTGGAGGCGTCCGTCTCGGCGACGAACTCCTTGACGATGAGGTCCTCGCGCTTGGCCGAGGACTTCCAGTGGACGTCGCGAAGCGAGTCGCCCCTGACGTACTCCCGGAGGCGGTCGAACTCCTCGCGTCGCGGAGAGACGGCGGCGTCGTACAGCGACCAGAGGTCGTGCCGCGCGCCCGTCGAGAGGCGTCTGACCGGCGGGAACACCAGCACCGAGTCGGTACCGGGGGCGACGAGTTCGCGTTCGGCCAGTCCGAGGACGTCGGTGGCGACGACGGACACCGGTCCGAGTTCGTGTTCGCCCCGCGTGCGGTACGTCACCTCGTAGGAGACGGGGTCGCCCCCGACCAGCGTCTCGCTCTCGGCGTCGCCCTCGACGCCGTAGGGGAGGGTGTCGCGGACCGTCGCGGGGTACGAGCGGTCGACGTCGAGCGACAGCGTGACCGTCCCCGTGGTGTCGGGGAAGTCGTCGTTCGGGAGCGAGCGTTCGACCCGCGGCGCGTCGGCACGGCGGACCTGGAGGACGGCCGCCGCGAGGGCGACGACGGCGGGGAGGACGACGGCGTTGAGTGCGCGCGGCCCGAAGACGACACTGAGGACGACGGCGAGTCCGGCCACCGCACAGACCGCGTAACCGCGTCGAGTCAGCCGCATCGGCTCACTCGACTGCCACCGTGTCGAGGGCGCGACTGACCACCGCGGACCCGGTGTCGTCGCCGTCTGTTCGGATGCGGTGCGCCCAGACGCTCTGTACCTCCGTCTGCACGTCGTCGGGGACGACGTAGTCGCGGCCCTCGAAGACGGCGCGGGCCTGCGAGGCGCGGACGAGGGCGATGCCGCCGCGCGGACTCACGCCGAGTTGCGCGTGTTCGCGCGTGTGACGTGCGAGACGAGAGATGTACGACCGGACCGGTTCGCGGACGGTCACCTGCGAGACGGTCCGGCGCGCCTGCAACACGTCCTCGACGGAGGCGACCGATTCCAGCGAGTCGATGGGGTGGTCGCCCGCGACCCGGCCGAGCAGTTCGGTCTCCTGCGTCTCCGAGGGGTAGCCGAGACGGAGTTTCTTCATGAAGCGGTCTATCTCGGCGATGGGGAGTTCGTACGTGCGGTTCGGTTCGACGTCGTTCTGGGTGGCGATGACGGTGAACGGGTTCGGCACGCGATGCGTCTCGCCGTCCACGGTCACCTGTTCTTCTTCCATCACTTCGAGGAGGGCGGCCTGCGTCTTCGGCGGCGCGCGGTTAATCTCGTCGCCGAGGACGACGTTGCCGAACACCGGTCCCGGTTGGAACTCGAACTCGCGGCTCTGCTGGTTGAACACGTTCACGCCCGTCACGTCCGACGGGAGGAGGTCCGGCGTGAACTGCACGCGCTTGAACGACCCGCCGAGCGAGATGGCGACGGCGCGCGCGAGCATCGTCTTCCCCACGCCGGGCACGTCCTCCAAGAGGAGGTGTCCGCGGCCGAGGACGGCGATGAGGATGTTCTCGATGGCGTCCCGGTGGCCGACGATGACGCGTTCGACGTTGTCCGCGATGCGCGTCGCGAGGTCGGCGGCGTCTTCGGTCGGGAGCGGAGAGACGGCTGGTGCCTCGGGCTTCGAGTCAGGTACGGCATCTGCGTCGGTCATGTGTCAGATTGAAAACGTGCGCGAACCGGCGACGGAACTCCTGCCCGCCGTTCGATGAGACTGTCAACAGTTCGCACACACACGTCTGCCGTCTACGGGCCCCGCGCACGTAACTTTGCTGGGTGTGCGCGGTTCGGCCGCCGTACCGCCGTCTCCGAGTCGGCGGCGTCCCGTCGCGCGCCGAGACTGTTCGGGCGATGCACCGGCGTCGTTCCCGTTCGTTTTTGTCCGTCCGCCGCCGTTGACCGCACATGAACCACGCGGACGGGACGGCGGCCCCGGCGGAGGCGGCGACGGACGACGCCCCCCGGCCCGAGGGGCCGCCGGCGAAGATGGTGGCGGCCCGCGAGGAACTCACGCCGATGCTGTCGCAGTATCTCGACCTCTGCGAGGCGCATCCCGACGCCGTCGTCATGTTTCAGGTCGGCGACTTCTACGAGGCGTTCTGCGAGGCGGCCGAGGAGGTGGCGCGCGTCTGCGAGGTGACGCTGACGAAGCGCGAGGACTCGACGGGGACGTATCCGATGGCCGGCATCCCCGTCGACAACGCCGCGTCGTACCTCGAAGCCCTCCTCGGCGCGGGCTACCGCGTCGCAGTCGCCGACCAGGTGGAGGACGCCGAGGAGGCGTCCGGACTGGTGGACAGGGCGGTGACGCAGGTCATCACGCCCGGCACCGTCGTGGACGACGAACTGCTCGCCGGCGCGACGGCGACGTACCTCGGCGCCGTCGCCGGGTCCGGCGAGGAAACCGCGCTGGCGACGGTGGACGTCTCGACGGGCGAGTGTCAGGTCACCAGCGGGTCCGAGTACGAAGTCGGCGAGGAACTGGACCGCCTCGCCCCGGCGGAACTGCTCTGCGCCCCCGACGCGCCCGACTTCGAACTCGGGTTCGAGACGATGGTCACGGCCGCCGACGCCGACTCGTTCGACGCCGACGCCGCGCGGGAGACGCTCTCGGCGTACGTCTCCGCGCCCGCCTCGGTGGTCGAGACTGGGTCGGAACTGCGCGCCGTCGGCGGCCTCCTCGACTACGCCGAGTACACGCAGGGCGACGACGGCCCCCTGTCGTACGTCTCGCGCGTCCGACGCTACGACCCCGAGCAGTCGCTCCAACTGGACGCGACGGCGATACGCAGCCTCGAACTGTTCGAGTCGCGGAGTCCGAGCGGCGGCGGCACGCTGGTCGAGGCGGTGGACGAGACGGCCTGCGCCCTCGGCCGCCGCCGTCTCGCGGCGTGGCTCCGCCGCCCCTCGGTTGACGAGGCGGAGATTCGCCGCCGCCACGACGCCGTCGCGGAACTGCTGGACCGGCCGATGGCCCGCGAGACGGTCCGCGACCACCTCTCGGAGGTGTACGACCTCGAACGACTCGTCTCGCGCGTCTCGCGCGAACGGGCGAACGCCCGCGACCTGAGGGCGCTGAAGACGACGCTCGACGCGGTGCCCGAGGTGAGAGGGGCGCTCTCCGAAGTCGAATGCGACTCGCTGTGTGACCTGCGCGACTCGCTGGACGAACTCGCGGACGTGCGCGAACTCGTCGGCGAGGCGATTCGGCCGGACCCGCCGCAGGAGATAACCGAGGGCGGCGTGATTCGCGAGGGGTTCGACGCCGAGTTGGACGAGGTGCGCGCCACCGAACGGGAGGGGCGCGAGTGGGTATCGAACCTCGAAGCCCGAGAACGGGAGCGGACGGGCATCGACTCTCTGGAGGTGGGCTACAATCAGGTCCACGGCTACTACATCGAGGTGACGAACCCCAACCTCGACCGGGTGCCCGACGACTACACCCGCCGCCAGACGCTGAAGAACTCGGAGCGGTTCTACACGCCGGAACTGAAGCGCCGCGAGGACGAGATACTCTCGGCCGCCGAACGCGCCGACGCGATGGAGTACGACGCGTTCACTCGCGTCCGCGCCGACGTCGCCGCGGAAGTCGAGCGACTGCAATCGCTGGCGGACTCGCTGGCGACGCTCGACGTGTTGACGACGTTCGCGGCCGTCGCCGCCGGCAACGACTACGTCCGTCCGGAGATGGGCGCCGACGCGGTGGAGATAGAGGCGGGTCGCCACCCCGTGGTCGAACGCACGCAGGGAGAGTTCGTCCCGAACCCCGCGGACTTCTCCGACGGCCACGTCGCGGTGGTCACGGGTCCGAACATGAGCGGGAAGTCCACGTACATGCGGCAGGTGGCGCTGATATGCGTCCTCGCGCAGGCCGGAAGCTTCGTCCCGGCGCGGGCGGCGCGGCTTCCAGTGCTGGACCGCATCTTCACTCGCGTGGGCGCGTCAGACGACATCGCGGGCGGACAGTCCACGTTCATGCGCGAGATGGCCGAGTTGACCGACATCCTCCACAACGCCACCGAGGATTCGCTCGTCCTCCTCGACGAGGTGGGCCGCGGCACGTCCACGACGGACGGACTCGCCATCGCCCGCGCGACGACCGAGTTCGTCCACGACGAGGTGGGGGCGACGACGCTGTTCGCGACGCACTATCACGACCTGACCGCCCTCGGCGAGGACCTGCCGGACGCGTTCAACCTCCACTTCACCGTCGAGAAGACCGAACGCGAGGGTCAGGAGCCCGAGGTGACGTTCCTCCACCGCGTCGCCGACGGCCCCTCCTCCTCCTCGTACGGCGTCGAGGTGGCGAAGTTGGCGGGCGTCCCGCCGACGGTGGTCGAACGCGCGCGCGAGTACGTCCGCGACGCCGATTCGACCGAGACGGACGACGAACGCAGCCAGTCCGGCGAAAGCGATACCCCCGTCGCGGCCCAAACGCGGACGAACGGACGGGCCGACGGCGACGGTGTCGGCGGTGACGGTGCCGACGGCGACGACGGCGACAGCGACGACGGCGCGGACGGGACGCCCGCGACGGACGAACCGGGAGACGGCCCGCGAGACGGCACCCTCGCCGCCTACGTCGACGGCATCGAGGCGGCCGAGGACGGGTCGACCACCGACGCCGAGGACGACGTGCTGGCCGAGATTCGCTCGCTGGACGTCGCCGGGACGACGCCGCTGGAGGCCCTGAACGCGCTGGACCGCCTGAAGCGCCGACTCGACGACGAGGCGTGAGGACGGCGCGTCCGGGCGGCCCGTGACGCCCCCCGAGGACGGAGCGACCACACAGACCGTGACGACAGAACCCGAGAGACGCGTTCGCGCGCTGGACGACGAGACGGTGGCGAGCATCGCCGCCGGCGAGGTGATAACCCGCCCCGAGGACGCGGTGGTGGAGTTGGTCGAGAACGCCCTCGACGCCGACGCCGCGCGCGTCGAGGTGACCGTCGTCGGCGACGGCACCGACCTGCTCAGAGTCCGCGACGACGGCCGCGGCATGTCCGAGGCGGACGCCGCCCTCGCCGTCGAGCGACACGCGACGAGCAAACTCGGCGACGCCGCGGACCTGCGACGCGTCGAGACGCTCGGCTTCCGGGGCGAGGCACTGCCGAGCATCGCCGCCGCCGGGCGACTGGAACTCGTGACGAACGACGGCGGCAGTCGGGGCACCCGCGTCGTCGCGGGCGACGGCGACAAGCGCGTCGAACCCGTCGGCCGGGCGCGAGGGACCACCGTCGAAGTCCGCGACCTGTTCGCGGACACGCCCGCGCGCCGGCAGTCGCTGGCCTCCTCGCGCGCCGAGTTCGCCCGCGTCTCCGACGCCGTCTCGCGGTACGCCCTCGCCCGCCCGGACGTGGCGTTCTCGCTCGTCCACGACGGCGGCGGCGACTCGGACGGCCGCGGCGGCCGCGAGGTGTTCTCCACCCCCGGGAGCGGCGACTACGCCGACGCCGTCCTCGGCGTCTACGACCGCGACGTGGCCGGGCGGAGCACGACGTTCGAGAGCGAACGGACAGTGACGGACGACGGCGAGTCGGTCACCGTCCGCGTGGAGGGACTCCTCGCGCACCCGTCTGTCACGCGCTCCCGCCGGGACCACGTCTACACCGCCGTGAACGGCCGGGCGTTCCCCTCGGAGACGCTCCGCCGCGCCGTCGTCGCGGGGTACGGCGACCTGCTCCCGGACGGGCGCGCCCCCGTCGCCGTCGTCGCCGTCTCCCTTCCCCCGGCGTGGTGCGACCACAACGTCCACCCGGCCAAGCGCGAGGTGCGACTCCGGGCGCAACGCGCCGTGGAGGAGGCGGTCCGCGACGCCGTCCGCGAGGCCCTCTCGACGGCCGACCTGCGCCGCAGCGAGGAGGTGGCGATGGACCTCGATTCGACGCTGGAACCGCTGGACGGCGCCGACGGCCGCTTCGACGACGTGCGCGTCATCGGCCAGTTCCGCGGCCTCTACGTCCTGTGCGAGGCCGACGACGACCTGCTCGTCGTCGACCAGCACGCCGCGCACGAACGCGTGAACTACGAACGCCTGCGGGCGGCCCGCGAGTCCGACGACGGGCGGGCGGTCGAGTCCGTCGACGTGGACCCGCCCGCCGCGGTGTCGCTGTCGCCCGCGCAGGCCGCCGCGGCCGACGAGTGGCGCGAGGAACTCGCCCGCCTCGGCTACCGTCTCGAACCGTTCGGCGGCGGCACCGTCCGCGTCGCGGGCGTCCCCGCGCCGATGGGACGGGCCGCCGACCCGGCGAGCCTCCGCGACGCTCTCGACGCCCTCCGGGCCGGCGAGACGCCAGCCGACGCCGCCGACCGCCTGCTGAAGGACCTCGCGTGTCACCCGTCGCTGAAGGCGGGCGACGAACTGAGCGTCGAGGCGGCGACGCGACTCGTGGAGCGACTCGGGTCGTGCGACCAACCGTACGCCTGCCCGCACGGCCGGCCGACGGTGCTGTCTATCGAGGAGGAGACGTTCGTCCGCGGGTTCGAGCGCCGTTCGACGCGGATGGGCTGAGTCCGGCGGGGTCGCTCACCACGCCTTGCAGTCGGCGCACACCTGCTCGCCGTCGTCGAGCCAGAGCCTGTCGACCGTCTCGCCGCAGGCGGGGCAGGCGACGCCCGCGGGGTCCCAGCGGTAGGTGGCGACGGCGGGCGACACGTCGGGCGCGTCGCCCGTCTCCTCGCCCTCCGCCGCGTCTCCAACGGACTCGTCCGCCGCGTCCTCGGCGGGTTCGTTCCCTGCGTCCTCGGACGACTCTTCCGCCGCGTCCTCGGCGGGTCCGTCCGCTGCATCCGCCGTGGCCCCGTCGTCGGCCGGCGGTCCGTCCGCGTCCTCGGCCGACTCGTCTCCGCCGTCCGACTCCCCGTCGGTCGCGGCGTCGCCGCCGAGAAAGTCGTCGAGCGAGCGGTTCTCCGTCACGTCCGGACGATGCGAACGGGCGGTCTTAGCGGTGTCGGCTCCGGACGACACCGGAACGCAGTTGGCGCGAACGGTCGAAGCCCGACCGTGGACGCGAACGACAGGGCGCTGACGGCCGTCGCGATGCTCGGACACGCGACGTTCCACACGTACGAACTCGTCGTCCCGCTGTTCGTCGCCCTCTGGCTGGACGAGTTCGCGGTCGCGGCGGCCGAACTGGGAATCCTCGTCGGGGCGGGGTTCGCGCTGGTCGGCGTCGGAGCGCTGCCCGCCGGCGTCCTCGCCGACCGCTACGACTCGAAACGGCTCATCGTCGGGTCGGCGCTCGGCATGGGCGGCGGGTTCGTCGTCCTGAGCGCCGCCCCGAACGCCGCCGTCCTCGGGGTCGGACTGGCGCTGTGGGGGACGGCCGCGAGCGTCTACCACCCGGCGGGGCTCTCGCTCATCAGTCGCGGCGCGAGCGAACGCGGGACGGCGTTCGCCTACCACGGACTGGCCGGGAACGTCGGCGTCGCCGTCGGTCCGCTCCTCGGCGCCGTCCTCCTCGCGTTCCTCCACTGGCGGGCCGTCGCCGTCGTCCTCGTCGTCCCCGCCGTCGTCGCCGCCGCGGTCGGTCGACGCATCGAGTTCGACGAGAGGGCGGCCGACCCGGCCGACCCGGACGAGCGAGCGAATGCCCCGGCGGACGCGGCCGAACTGGTCGCTCGGACGAGGCGACTGTTCGCGGGGGGCTTCGCCCTCGCGTTCGCCGTCGCGATGCTGTACGGACTGTACTACCGGGGCGCGTTCACGTTCCTGCCGGACGTCCTCGCCGACGTGCCGCTCTTCGAACCCGTTCCGTTCGCGGGCGTGACGCTCCGGCCGAGCCAGTACGCGTACGCGGGACTGCTGGCCGTCGGCGGCGCGGGGCAGTACGTCGGCGGGAAGCTGAGCGACCGGGTCGCGCCGGAGCGCGCACTCGCGGTCACGTTCGCCGTTCTCGTCGCCGTCTCGCTGGCGTTCGTCCCCGCGTTGAACGGGAGCGTCGCGTCCCTGCTGGTCGCCTGCGCGCTGTTCGGATTCGTCGCCTACGCGGTGGCGCCGATGTACCAGTCGACGATAGCCGCGCACGCCCCGTCGGACGCCCACGGCCTGTCGTTCGGCTACACCTACCTCGGGACGTTCGGCGTCGGCGCGTTCGGGGCGAGCGTCGCCGGCGTCGTGCTGACGTACGCCGACGCGGCCGCGCTCTTCACCCTGCTCGCGGTCCCGGCGGGCCTCGCCGCCGTCGTCGCCGTCGTCCTCGCCGTTCGGCGCGGCGACGAGGGGGGCGACTGATCCGTCGCGGACGCGTCGTCGGCGCGCCTCGCCGAACGACCCGGGGCGACGACCGGCCGATGCCGTCAGTCGTCTTCGAAGGCCGGGACGTACGACCGGCCGGCGCGCCTGCCGAACGCCATCTCTCTGGGCGAGAGTTTCTCGCCGGACCCGTCCTTCCGGGCGATGTCGAGGCGCTCCTCGGTCGTCTGGAAGTAGTTGACCACGGTCACGAGGAGGACGCCCCCGACGGTGTTACCGAGGAGGACGGGCAGGACGAACCCGAACAGGCCGCCGACGAGCGGTCCCTGCCCGGTGAACACGAGGTACATCACCTCCGTGAACGAGACGACGACGTGGAAGAGGTTCCCGAAGGGGACGGCGAGGAACGCGAGGTAGACGATGACGACGCGTGCGATGCTGTCCCGGACGGTGTACACCAGCCAGACGACGCCCGCGACGATGAGCCCGGCGAAGACGGCCTTGAAGAACAGGTCCCAGAACGGCGTCTCGAGGCCCTTCCGGGAGAGGTACGCGGCCGCCGTCGCCGTCTCCGACGAGAAGACGCCGGCGCGCGCGAGGACGAACGCGCCGACGCCGCCGCCGACGAAGTTGCCGGCGACGACGACGGCCCATATCTTCAGCAGGTGGGGGACGCTCACCAGTCGTTCGAGCAGGAGGACGACGGGCGGCAGCGTGTTCTCGGTGTAGAGCTGGTAGCCCCCGATGATGATGAAGACGAACCCGAGCGGGTACAGCAGCGCGCTGAGAACCGGGTCGCGGCCGGTCGACGCCGTCATCGACGCGTACAGCAGGAACGTGACCGTTATCGCGAACCCGGCGGCCAGCGCGCTGAAGAACAGTTCACGCGTCTTCCGCGTCGCCTCCTCGTCGGCGACGGCGATGATGCGCTGGAACACCTCGTGCGTCTCGAACCGGTCCCGGACGGTCCCCCCGTACGCCGGCGCACCGCTTCGCGACTGTTCGACGGCCTCACGAATCGACTCGTCGTCGGAACTCTCGTCGTCCATCTGCTACGGCATACCGAGGGGACGGTGAAAACTCCTCGCCGCGGTGGGAATCCTCAACACACAAGTACGGCCGTTCCGAACGGCGGGTATGGTCACAGTCATCGACTTCGTCGTGGAGTTGCTCACGAGCGTCGTCAACCTCGTGCTCACGTTCGTCTTCGACGTGTTCCTCGGTGTGGACCCCCTCAGCGCAGTCGCGTTCCTGTTCGGCGCCGGGTTCGTCCTCGCCGCCAGCGCCGTCTTCGGCTACCTCACGGTCGGGGCCCTCGTGAACGCCCTCACGGGCTTCGGTTCGAGCGCGCGCGAGCCGTCGCCTCGGCGGCGAGCGTAACCGCCTCGTCCGGGTCCGGGCCGAGAGGCGACCCGACCACCACGCCGTCGGCGTGGTCGAGGACGGCCGCGATGCGGTCGGCCACCTCGTCCGCGGTGCCGGCGACGGAGAACGCGTCTATCATCGCGGGCGTGACGAGGCCGAACGCCTCGGAGAACTCGCCCGCCGAAATCTTCTCGCCGATGTCACTCGCCAGCGACCGGTCTATCCCGTGTCTGTCGAGGACCGGCGGGGCGGCCCCCGCGGCGATGAACGCCACCGGCGGCCGGGCGGCCTCGCGGGCCGCCTCGCGGTCGGCACCGACGCTGACGCTGGCGTACGCGAGGAGTTCGAAGTCGCCGCGGTCGTCGGGTCGGTCCTCGATACCCTCCGCGACGCGGTCCCGGGCCCACGACAGGCCGTCGGGGTGGGAGCCGTTGAACAGGAGGCCGTCGGCGTGCTTGCCCGCCATCCGGCACATGTGCGGCCCCTCGCCGCCGACGTACACCGGAATCTCGCCCGGCACGTCGAAGTTGAGACCGGCGTCGGCCGCCTCGAACGTCCCGTCGTGACTGACGCGTTCGCCGTCCCACACTCGCTGGGCGACCTTGAACGCCTCAAGCACGGAGCGGAGGCCGCGTTCGTCTTCGAGGCCGAGGTTCGAGAGCGTCGAGGGGTCGCCCGGGCCGATGCCGAACACGGCCCGGCCCGCCGACAGTTCCGCGACGGTGGCCGTCTTCGCGGCGAGGGTGACCGGGTGCATCTCGTAGGGGTTGGCGACGCCCGGGCCGAGGCGAATCCGGTCCGTCTCGCCCGCCAGACGGGAGAGGACCGCGAACGGGTCGCGGTTGTTGTAGTGACAGGAGACGAACGCCGCGTCGTAGCCGGCCTCCTCGGCGCGGACGCCGCGTGCGACCGTCTCGGGGACGGGGTCTTCGGGCGTGAGTTCGATGCCGAGCGTCGGGTCGTCACTCATGCTCCCACCCCCGGACGGCCTGCCGGACGAAGTCGCCCGCTATCTCGCGGAAGTGGTTGTCGCTGCCGCCGTGGTCGCCCCACTCGAAGTCGCGGACGACGACGACGGGCGTCCCCCCCGCGCCCTCGCCGGCGAGGAGGTTGGCGGCCGCGGCGAGTTCGTCCACGACGTTCTCGACGGTGACGCCGAGTTCGCGGCCGTCGCGGTCCGTCTCGCCGCGCCAGTCGCGCGAGGCGTGCATCCCGGCCCACCCGATGGCGACGCCGCGTTGCCCGTGGCGGAACGGTCGCCCGCAGGTGTCGGTGACGACGACGCGGTCGGCGGGGAGTTCGGCGCGGATTCGCTCGGCGCTCTCGGACGGGCGTTTCGGCAGGAGCAACAGGTCGTGGTCGGGGACGTTCGAGCGGTCGATGCCGGCGTTGACGCCGACGTGCCCGAAGCGCGTCTCCGTGAGGAGAAACGGCGACTCCATCAGGAGGTCGACGCTCTCCTCTAAGACCGCCTGCGCGAAGCGCGGGTCCTTCTCCTCGCCGGTGGCGGTTTCGAGGGTCGACGCGATTTCGCGGGCGCGGGGGCCCGCCGGGAAGTCTTCGAGGTCGAACAGTCGCCCTTCGGCCTTCGAGACCACCGTCGAGGCGACGCAGACGACGTCGTCCTCGCGGAGGTCGACCCGGTCGCGGACGACGGCCGCGAGGTCGTCGCCCGGCCGAATCTCGGGCACGTCGGGGACGGCGAACAGTTCCATACCCGTCGGTCGGGACCGGACAGGTAAAAAGCGGGGAGATGGTGGTGAGTGCGGCCGGTTTCGGTCACTCGCGGTGGAGCGTGGCCGACACGTCCGACCCCTCGACGATGACCGTGAGCATCGTCGCCTCCGTCGCCGGACTCGCGCCCGTCGCGCTTCCGGGGTTCAGGAGTCTGACGCCGTCGAACGCCTCGTCCATCACCTCGTGGGTGTGCCCCGAGATGCCGACGGCGTCCGGACCGCCCGACTCCCGCACCGCGCCGGCGACGCGTTCGCGGTAGCCCTCCCGCGGGCCGGAACCGTGAGTGACGACGAACAGGGCGTCTTCGACCGAGAGCGTCGTCACCTCCGGCAGGTCGAACGACCGCGGGTCGATGTTGCCGAGGACGGCGGTGAGGTTCCCCGCCCCGCCGGCGAGTTCGACCACTCGGTCGTAGGCGTCCGGGGAGTCGAAGTCCCCCGCGTGGACGACGTGGTCGGCCGCGCGAATCCGCCCGGCGACCCAGTCGGGGATTCGCGCCTCCCGCGACGGCACGTGCGTGTCGCTGACGACGGCGAGTTCGACGGACATGCGGGAGAATACGCCGGACACCGCAAAAACCGTTGTCCCGCGCGCCCAACGGGCGGTATGGCACACGTCGTCACCTGCTTCGTCCGGAACCGCGGGGCGGTGTTACTCACCCGACGGAGCGAGCGGACGGGGACGTACGCCGGTCGGTGGGCGGGCGTCTCCGGGTACGTCGAGGGCGACCCGACCGACGCGACGGCGGACGCGTGGCGGGAACTCCGCGAGGAGACCGGTCTGACGGAGGCCGACCTCGACCTCCTCGCCGCGGGCGAGACGGTGACCGTCGCGGACGAGGAGG
Source organism: Halogeometricum rufum (assembly GCF_900112175.1). Classification (NCBI taxonomy): domain Archaea; kingdom Methanobacteriati; phylum Methanobacteriota; class Halobacteria; order Halobacteriales; family Haloferacaceae; genus Halogeometricum; species Halogeometricum rufum. The sequence goes on from NZ_FOYT01000002.1 coordinate 952,397, forward strand.
GGTCGTTCGTCGTCCACCCGTTCCTGTTCGAGTCGTCGTCGCGGACGGTCACGACGAACGAGGAACTCGCCGAGACGGAGTGGACGGACCCGACGGAGATACGCGACCGGCCGACCGTCCCGCGCCTCTGGGAGACGTGGCGTCGCGTCGGTCCGACCGTCGACGACGTGCGGACGGACCGGACCCACGGGTCTGCGTGGATTTCGGCGCGCGCGCTGGAAACGCTCCGGGACGCCGCCGCGGAGGCGGACGACTGGGAGTCGGTCGCCGCGGTCGGCCGCGAACTCCGCGACGCGCGGCCGAGCATGGCCGCCGTCGGCAACCGCGTGAACCGCGTCCTCGCGACGGCCGAGCGAACCCCCGACGCCGTGGTGACGACGGCGATTCGGGAACTCCGGGCGGCGTTCGACGCGGGCGACGAGGCGGCGCGGACCGCGGTGGGGCGGCTTCGAGACGCCGAGGCGACGGCCGTGGCGACGCTGTCGCGGTCCGGCACCGTCGCGACGGTCCTCCGCGAACTCGACCCGTCGTCGCTCCTCGTCGCGGAGTCGCGACCGGAACGCGAGGGCGTCGCCGTCGCGGAGTCGATGGCCGCGGCGACGACGGGGACGGTGACGCTCACCACCGAAGCGGCGCTTCCGGCCGCGATGACGGCCGCGGAGACGGCCGTCGACGCCGTCGTCGTCGGCGCCGACGCCGTCGGCCCGGACGGGAGCGTCGTCAACAAGACGGGGACGCGCGTCCTCGCCGGCGCGGCGCGGGAGGCGGGGGTGCCCGTCTACGTCGTCGCCGCCAGCGACAAGGTGCGGCCGGCGGGTGAGTACCGGGTGGAAGACGAGGCGTCGCCGCGCGGCGCGGTGTACGACGGCGACGCCGAGGTGACGGTGTTCGCGCCGACGTTCGAACGCGTCCCCGCCGCGTCGGTGGACGGACTCGCCACGGAGGCCGGCCTGCTCGACGCGGCGGCCGTGCGCCGGGTGGCCGCGACCCACGCCGAGAACGCCGCGTGGGACGCCTAGCGAGCGACGACACGGCGCGCAGAGGGTAAGGGTGAAATGCGGCGGCCCGCTACCGTCCCACGGGCGACAGTGACGAGGGTTACCCCCACCGAGCCCCGTGTGACGAGGCACTCAACGCCCGAGTCGCCCTTCTGACCGTCTCCGGACGCACCGACTTCGACGAGTGACGACTCGGCGAGAGCCGACGGTATCCCGCTCGAAGACGGCCGCACGTTCGCCGAGGCAGTAGTGTCGCTCACCCAATACCGTGTCAGATATATTATACTGAGTCAGAGTGATTCCGAGCACGCTCTAATCGAGAAATCCCCTCGGAGCCGGCGTACTTTTCAGACGGTGAAGAGAGTTCGTAAATTCTGAATAGGACTTATGTATTTTAGATGAAAACATAATTTGCATGTCACGTCAGACAAACTCGTCGGAAAGGCGAAGAGGACGATGGGCCTTCGGACGACGCCCGTTCCTGCGCGGCGTCGTCGGTGCGACGACCGTGGGCGTCCTCGGTTCGGGCGCTGCGGCCGCACAGCAAGAGCCGGAGCTGAAGCTGGTGGGTGACCCGAACGGGAACGGTGACGGGTTCGGTCGCTCCGTCGCCGTCTTGGGCGGAACGCTGTTCGTCGGCGCGAACGGCGACGACGACTTGGGGCCGAACGCCGGCGCGGTGTACGTCTTCGAGCGGGAGGGCGGGGGGTGGAGTCGAGCGCAGAAACTCGTTGCCGGTGACGGCAACTTCGACGACGGGTTCGGCTTCTCCGTCTCCGTGAGCGGTGACACGCTGTTCGTCGGCGCGCCGTTCGTCGATACGGGCGGCTTCAACAGGGGTGCGGCGTACGTCTTCGAACGCGACACCGATACCGGAACGTGGTCTCAGGTACAGAAGCTTCAGCCGCCGGACACCAACACAAACGACTTCGTCGGAGTCGCCGTCTCCGTCGCCGATGACACCGCACTCGTAACGACGCGGAACGAAGAGGACAACGGCTTCGACGCCGGGTCCGCCTACGTCTACGAACGCGACGACGGCCAGTGGGAACAGATCGCCAAACTCTTCCCCGACGACCCGGCGTCGAACGACTGGTTCGGTTTCAGCGGCGCGCTCTCGGGAGCGACTGCGGCCGTCGGCGCGCCGCAGAAACAGAATCGGACCGGCGCGGCGTACGTGTTCGAACGGAGAGTGGGCTGGGGACAGACCGCGAAGCTGACGCCAGACGACGCGCTCGACCCCGGCGACGAGTTCGGGCGCGCCGTCGCCATCGACGGAAACCGAGTCGCCGTCGGCGCGTACCGCGACGACGACGAGGCGACGGACGCCGGGGCGGTGTACCTGTTCGAACGCGCCGGCAACGACTGGGAGCAAGCGGCGAAGCTGTACGCGGACGACGCCGCCGACGGCGACGAGTTCGGCTTCAGCGTCGCCGTGGCGGGTAACGAGGTGCTCGTGGGTGCGTGGCGGGCGGACGACGGCGGTACGGACTCCGGGGCCGTCTACCGGTTCCGCCGCCGGGGGCAGGGGTGGCGACAGGTCGCGAAGTACACCGCGTCGGACGCTGCCGCGGGCGACTACCTCGGGAACAGCGTCACCCTGCAGGGCGATACCGTGGTCGCGGGTGCGTACGGGGACGACAACGACAACGGCAACGCCGGCGCGGCGTACGTGTTCGACCGGTGAGGAGAGCCGCACCGGGCCGCCGCCGGTCGACGAGTCTAGACCCGACTCCCACCGCCGTCGAACCGGTCTCGCGGCGACGATGCGAGACGGAGGGCGAATCGCCTCCTCGCGCTCTTCCGTCACTTGCACCGGCTTACCGCGTGCGGACGGGGTAAAATCGCCTGATTTCGCGTTGAAAGACGGTGTACGTTAAGGGGGTCGGGCGTCCGAGAGAGACCGTGAACGAGCACCGCCCAGCGGACGACGACGTGGGTATCCTGCTCGTCGACGACGACCCCGCATTCGTCGAGGCCGCCGCGACGTTCGTCGGCCGCCACCTCCAGTCCGCCCACACGTACACCGCCGAGTCACCGGCCGACGCCCGCGCGTTTCTGGAGTCGAACGCGTCCGCCGTCGACTGCGTCGTCAGCGACTACGAGATGCATCGCGAGACGGGCCTCGACCTCCTCGAAACGGTCAGGGACGCCTATCCGAACCTCCCGTTCATCCTCTTCACGGGCAAGGGCTCCGAGGAAGTCGCCGGCGAGGCGTTCCGCGCCGGCGCCACCGACTACCTCAAGAAGGAGATGGGCACCGAGCAGTTCGAGGTGCTCGCCCGGCGCATCGAACAGGCCGTCACCGCGTCGCGCGCCACCCGGGAGGCGGCGCGGAACCGGAAACTGCTCGACACCGCTCTCGACGCCGTCGAGGACGTGTTCTACGTGTTCGACGCGTCGGGACAGTTCCTCCGCTGGAACGACGCGCTGGCCGACCAGACGGGGTACGCCGACGAGGCGATAGCGGAGATGCACCCGACGGAGTTCTTCGACGACGGCGACGCCGAACGCGTCGCCGAGGCCATCGCGGCCGTCCTCGACGGCGAGAGCGTGACCATCGAGGCGACGGTCCGGACGAAAGACGGCAAGTCGCGCCCGTACGAGTTCACCGGGTCGCTCCTCGAAGACGAGGCGGGCGGACCGTTCGGCGTCTGCGGCGTCGGGCGCGACCGGTCGAACCGCGCCCGCATCCACGAACTCGAAGCCGTCCTCGACGGTCTGGGCGTCCCGACGTTCGCCGTCGCCCCGGACGGGACGCTCGGCGACGTGAAAGGGGCCTGTGACCGACTCGGCGTCGACGACTCGCACGTCGGTCGACCGGCGTGGGACGTCCTCCCGTGGGACGCCGACTCGGCGCTGGCGACGGCGGTCGGCGAGACGAGGGCGACGGGCAGGTCCAGGACGGTTTCGGTCCCGTTGCCCGACGGGGGCGCCGTCGGCGCGACGTGTCTCTCGTCGAGGGCGGGCGTCTCGGTCCGCGTCTACCTGAGCGAGACCCCTAGCTGACGAACTTCAGCAGGTCGTCGCGTTTCTGCTCGTGGAAGTACGTCTGCAGCGATTCCAGAAGCGCGTCGATGCTCCCGCGCTTCGCGGTGACGGGCGCTATCACGTCCGACCACTGTTTCCACGGCGGCATCAGGCCGAGACGGTCACAGAGTTCGTCCAGTCGTTCGTCCCTGTCGTCGACTTTGTCCATCTTGTTCACCGCGACGACGGTGGGGACGCCGAGTTCACGGAGGAAGTGGAACATCTCCACGTCGTGGGGAATCTCGTCCGGGCCGGAGTGCCGGTCGATGATGTCCACGACGCTCTTGCCGTCCACGACGAGGACGGCGGCGAGGATGTCGTCGGCGTTCGACTCGAGGTAGCGGACGATGTCCGTCTTTATCTCCTCGCGGCGGGCCTCCTCGACGCCCGACATGAACCCGAAGCCGGGGAGGTCGGTGAACATGAAGCGCTCGCCGCTCCAGTCGAAGTGGTTCGGCTGTCGGGTCACGCCCGGCTTCTTACCCGTCGTGAACTTCGAGTGGCCGGTCAACTCCCGCATCAGCGTCGACTTCCCGACGTTAGAGCGCCCGACGAGGACGACCTCCTGACGGTCCGGGCGGTCTTCGAACATGTGCGACTGGAGGCCGTCCCGCCGGTTAACGCTGACGTTGCGGGCCGAATCGGTGCAGACCGTCTCGGTTCGGATACAGTCCCGTTTCGGACATAGTCTTATTACGGATGATGTGAACAGGAGGCACAGAGACCGATGTCAGAGACGACCGACCGACGACCGAACGGCCCCGAGTCCGGCGCGACGCCCGAGGAGTTCCAGCAGGCGCTCCGGGACGCCACCGCCCTCCTGTCCGACGACGTGGAGCGACCGGAGTCGTTCTTCCTCGCCATGCAGTACGGGAGCGGCACCGACTACGTCCACGCGCACGCCGACGCGAACGACGACCAGTTGGACGCGAAGGTGTACGACCTCCTGTCGCCGCTGGCCGTCCACGCCAGACAGGTCGCCGACGCGGCGAACGCCGACCCCGAGACGGTGCTGGAGTGCGCCGCCGAGATACTCGACAGCGTCGAGGAGCCCGACAGAGTCGGCGAGTGAGGCGACCGCCCGCGCCGACGGCCGTCCGACGCGCGCTCCCTCGGGAGTAGACCCTTGTAGTTCCCGCACCGAACGCCGGGGATGAGCGACATCTCCGAACTGCAGTCGCTGCTCGCGGACGCAGCGGAGTTGAACATCGTCTGTCACAACAACCCCGACCCGGACTGTCTCGCGAGCGCGTTCGCGCTCGGCCGAATCGCCGCGGACGCCGGGATAGACGAGCGTCGAATCCTCTACAGCGGCGACATCTCCCACCAGCAGAACCGCGCGTTCATCAACCTCCTCGAAATCGACCTCACGGCGTTCGACGCGGCTGCCGTGACGGACCGACCGGCCGACTCGCTGGTGGCGTTCGTCGACCACTCCCGCCCGGGTGCGAACAACGAAGTCCCGGAGGGGACGCCCGTCGACATCGTCATCGACCACCACCCCGCCGAGGACGTGGAAGCCCGGTTCGTGGACCACCGGGAGTCCATCGGCGCGACGGCGACCATCCTCACGCAGTACGTCCGCGAACTCGACCTCTCGCTCGACAGCGCCCTCGCGACCGCCCTCTTGTTCGCCATCCGACGGGAGACGCTCGGCTTCCTCCGCGGCGCGACCGAAGCCGAGTACGCCGCCGCCGGCCACCTCCACGGCCCGACGGACCGCGACCTGCTCCGGAGACTGGCGACGCCGTCGGTCAGCGGCGCCACCGTGGACGCCATCGCGGACGCGATTCGGAACCGAGACGTTCGGGGGTCGGTGCTCGTCTCCCACGTCGGTCGGACCAGCGAACGCGACGCACTCCCGCAGGCCGCCGACTACCTCGCCACCCTCGAAGGCGTTCAGACGGCCGTCGTGTACGGCATCGTCGACGACTCCATCCACCTGAGCGCTCGCTCGACAGACGCGCGACTCCACGTCGGGACGGTCCTCCGCGAGGCGTTCGGGGGCGTCGGGAGCGCCGGCGGCCACCGCGAGATGGCGGGCGGCGAGGTTCCCCTCGGCGTGTTCGCGGAGTACGACGACACCGCGCAACTGGTCGCGATGGTCGAGCGAGTGGTCACCGACAGGCTCGTGGACGCGCTCAAACTGTCGCGAGACGACGACTGAACCGGGGCGCGCCCGACCCGCGTGGCCGCCGGCCGCGGCGGCACCCGCCGGCGCGAGGTGAGGGACGTTCTAGTACTCGGCCCGGTAACTGCGAGCATGGACAAACAGGCGCTTCGAGAGCGCATCTGGGACGAGTTAGAGGAGAGCGGGGAGGCTCGGTTTCCGTATCCGCCGCACGGCAGAATTCCCAATTTCGACGGTGCAGACGAGGCGGCGGAACGGTTAGCAGCGAACGAAGCGTGGCAGGAGGCTGAGGTCGTCAAGTCCAATCCCGACTCCCCGCAACTTCCCGTGCGGCGGGCCGCGCTGCGAGCGGGAAAGACGCTCTACATGGCCGTCCCGCGATTGCGGGACGAGAAGTGTTTCCTCCGGTTGGACCCCGACGAGATAGCGGATATCGACCACGCGACGACCATCGGCGGATCGTCGGAGGTCGGTGTCCCGGTCGGTCCAGACGAGATGGAATCGATCGATCTGATCGTCTCGGGAAGCGTCGCTGTGAACGGTATAGGAGCGCGCGTCGGGAAGGGGGAAGGATACAGCGACCTGGAGTTCGCCATCCTTCGGGAGTTCGGACTCGTCGACGACGCGACGACGACGGTGACGACGCTCCACGAGATACAGTTCGTGGACGAGGCGATTCCGACTGCGTCGCACGACGTCCCGATAGAGTGGGTGTTCACGCCGGAAAGGAGCGTTCGCACGGACGCGTCGGGCGGGAAGCCGGAGGGTCTCGCGTGGAACGGCGTTGCCGACGAGCGACTCGACGAGATTCCGATACTGAACCGACTGGACCGCGAGTAGACCACCCTCGCACCGAGACGCACCCTCGCCGTCGCCCGGTGACGCGCCCGTAGACAGGGACGGTTCGGCGACCAGACAGAAATCGTATATGACTCGTCTGTCTGAAAAACACTTATCAGACGCTCTGTCGACAAGTTGGCATGCGTTCACATACCACCCCCTACGGTGCGTGGTGCGACAGTCGAACACGGCGTCGTGGGTCGCTCGGGGAGGTGAGACGGTATGAGTGACGACGGGAAGGGACTCGTCGCCGAGTTCCGCGAGGAGATCGACCCGACCGTCTTCCTGTTCGGGGCGTTGCTGACCGTGGGCGTCATCGTCGCGTTCTTCGTCAGCCCGAACGCCGTTGAGAGCGGCATCTCCTCGCTGAACGGGACGATGCTCGGGATGTTCAACTGGGCGCTCCTGCTCATCGTGTTCCTCGTCGTCGTCTTCCTGCTGTTCCTCATCGTCGGCCCGTGGGGAGCCATCAAACTCGGCGACGAGTCCCCCGAGTACAGCTTCCTCTCGTTCTTCTCGATGCTCTACTCCGCGGGCTTCGCGGCCGGCGTGGTGTTCTGGGGGCCGACCGAGGCGCTGTTCTACTACGCGAACCCCTCGCCGTTGTTCGAGGGCGTACAGGGGAGTTCGGCCGAGGCGATGACCATCGCCGTCCAGCAGACGATGTTCCACTGGGCGCTGCCCCAACTGGCCGTGTTCACCATCATGGGAATCGCCATCGGCTACTTCGCGTACAACTACGAGAACGTCCCGCTGCGCGTCTCCTCGGCGCTGACGCCCATCATCGGCGCGGACAACCTCGACGGCCCGGTGGCGAAAGTCGTCGACATCCTCGCCGTCTTCGCGACCATCGGCGGGGTGGCGACGTCGCTGGGCTTCATCGGCAGCCAGTTCGTCACCGGACTGGACTACCAGTGGGGAATCAGCATGGGGAACGTCGGCATCCTCCTCGTGGTGACGTTCATGACGCTCCTGTTCACGACGTCGATGGTACTCGGCGTCGACAAGGGGATTCGTCGACTCTCGAACTTCAACATGGTCCTGTTCGTCGTGCTCATGCTCTCGACGTTCCTCGTCGGCCCGACGCTGTTCTTGCTTCTGCTGGGCACGCAGGCGTTCGGCGGGATGGTGTCGGACTTCGTCGCGATGAGCCTCTTCACCGGCGCGGGGCCGATGGGCGCGGGGAACATGGAGTCGACGAACTGGATGAACGCGTGGACGGTGTTCTACTGGGCGTGGGCGCTCTCGTGGTCGCCGTTCGCGGGCCTGTTCATCGCCCGCATCTCGAAGGGCCGCACCGTCCGCGAAGTCGCGTTCACCGGCATCGTCGCGACGTCGGCGGCGACGATTCCGTGGTTCACGTTCATCGGCGGCACCGCCGTCTGGGCCCAGCACAACGGCGTCGCGGACTTCGGCGCGGTCATCGCCGGCGAGGCGGGCGCGGAGGTGTCCGGCTTCATCCTCTTCGAGGCGCTGCAGTTCACGCTGAACCTCGGCGGGGTATCGATGACGCTCCCCGTCGGGACGCTCCTGATGTACATGTTCCTGATACTCGTGACGACGTTCTTCGTCACCTCGGCGGACTCCTCGACGCTGGCCGTCTCGATGATGACGACCGGCGGCAAGGCCCGACCGTCGACCATCAACCGCATCTTCTGGGGCGTCGTCCTCGGACTGACCGCGGCGATACTGATGATTCTCGGCGGGACGGGGAGCGCGAACACGCTCCAGCAGGCGGCCATCATCACCGGGACGCCGTTCGCGTTCGTCTGCTTCCTCGCCCTCCTCTCGCTGATGAAGGACTTCGGCTCGAACTACGGCCGCGTGCTCCTGCAGGACGAGACGGTCCTCGTGGGGTCGAGCCGGAAGAGCGAGCCGGACCCACCCGGTGCCGGCGACCCGGTCGAGTCGGACGACGACTGACGGCGTAATCCCCGCGCCGGCGTCTCGTGCGGCCGTCGAGTCAGCCGGACCGTCGGACCCCGGTCACTCGTCGTCCCCGACGGTCGCACGCGGGACCGGATGTCGCCGTTCGAGTTCCCGAATCGTCCGGACCAGCACGTCGACGCCGTGGCCCAGACTCCGCTCGTCGACGTCGAACGTCGACGTGTGGTGACTCGTCGGGTGGTCGGTGCCGACGATGAGGTACGTCGCCAGCCCGCCGTCTCGCTGCACGCGGTCCATCAGGAACGTCGCGTCCTCGCTCGCGCCGAAGTCGGCGGCCGGGAGGACGCTGTCGATGCCCTCGACGCCCTCGGCCACCTCGGCCACGAGGGCCTGCAGTTCGGGGTCGCTGTCCGCCCGCGGCGACTCGCTCACCACGTCGAACTCGGCCCGGCAACCGTGCATGGCGGCCGCGGACGCGACCGTACGCTCCAGACGCGACTTCACGTACTCCATCAGTTCGGTGGTCTCCCCCCGCGCTTCGGCCTCCATGTGGGCGCGTTCGGCGACGACGTTGCTCGACGTTCCCGCCTCGACCCTGCCGACGTTCACTCTGGTCATCCCGTCGCCGTGGCGCGGGATGGCGTACGCGTTCTGGATGACGGTGCCCGCCGCCTGAATGGCGTTGTCGCCCTCGTTCGGGGCCTTGCCCGCGTGGGCCGACGTTCCCCTGATGGTCACGTCGACGTGGCACATCGCGAGCGGTTTCTCGATGCCCGCGACCACCTCGCCGGTCGGGTGGTCGAGGCCGACGTGGACGGCCAGCAGGTAGTCCAACCCCTCCGCGAATCGGCTCTCGGCCATCGGTCTGCCGCCGCCGCTCAGCTCTTCTGCCGGCTGGAAGAAGACGACGAGTCGCCCCGCGAAGTCGCTCGCCGCGACCGCTTCGAGCGTCGCCAACCCCCACGTCATGTGGGCGTCGTGCCCGCAGGCGTGCATCGTCCCGTCTCTCTCCGAGCGGAACCCCTCGGCCGCGGGGCGGTGGTCGTCGTCGGTCGACTCCTCGACGAACAGGCCGTCGATGTCGACGCGGAGTCCGACCGACGGCCCGTCGCCGCGTTCGAGGACGGCGACTGCGCCGGTGTTGCCGCCGGCCATCTTCCCGAGGACGTCCTCGTCCGCGCCGTACTCCCGGGCGCGGTTCAGCCACGGTTCCAGGTCCGACTCGTCGGGGACGGCCATCCGGTCGGCGGGGTCGTAGGCGTCGGCGCCGACGGCCAGTTCGTCGACGCCGATTCGCGCTATCTCCTCCACCAGCCGAGCCGTGGTGTAGAACTCGCGCCACGCCGGTTCGGGGTGGCGGTGGAAGCCGCGACGGACCGTCTCCAGACGGTCCCGGAGTAACTCTACCATGTGACTAGCTAACGTAGCACAGTAGCTTAGGTGTACGCCGTCGTGGGCGTCCGGACCGCACCGACTCGGTCCGAGCCGCGCCGAATCGGCCCGGACCGTACCGAATCGCGCCGGACCACGGCGACCCCTCCGAACGGTCGGCGGCGGGTCAGGTCGTGAACAATCGCCGCGGGAAGTCCGCGAGCGTCTCCGCGCCGGAGGCGGTGACGCGGAACGTCTCGCTTATCTCGACGCCCACCTCGTCCGTCCAGATGCCGGGAATCGCGTGGAACGTCATGTCCTCCTCCAGCACCGTCTCGTCTCCGGGACGGAGGCTCGCCGTGTGTTCGCCCCAGTCCGGCGGGTAGCCCAACCCCATCGAGTAGCCGATTCGGTCGGCTTTCTCGATGTCGTACTTCGCGATGGTCTCCCGCCACGCCCGTTCGACGGCCTCGCAGGTGACGCCCGGTTCGACGGCGTCGAGGGCGGCTTCGAGTCCCTCGACGACGACGTCGGCGGTGTGTTCGAGTTTCTCGGGGGGGTCGCCGACGAACGTCGTCCGCGCGAGCGGGGAGTGATAGCGGTGCCGACAGCCCGACAGTTCGACGATGACCGGGTCGCCGTCCTCGAACTCGCGGTCCGTCCACGTCAGGTGCGGCGTCCCCGTGTGGTCGCCCGACGGCATCAACGGGACGATGGCGGGGTAGTCGCCGCCGTAGTCGTCGGTGCCGCGGACGAGGGCGTCGTAGATGGCCCGCGCCGCCTCGTACTCCGGGACGCCCTCCTCGATGGCGTCTAACCCCGCCCGCATCGCGTTCTCGGAGATGCGGGCGGCCTCGCGCATGTAGTCGAGTTCCCGCTCGGACTTCACGATGCGAACCCAGCCCACGAGCAGGGTCGCGTCCTCGAAGGTGGCGTCCGGGAGGTTCTCCCGCAGTCGCGTGTACGACTTCGCGGTGAAGTACGACGCGTCCATCTCCAGTCCGACGGATCCGTCGTCGACGCCCAGTTCTTCGAGGACGCCGGCGACGTAGTCCATCGGGTGGAGGTCGTACGGCGAGTGGACGTGGTCGTCGCTGTACGAGCGGATGCTCTCGCGGTCGAGGTGCGTCGTCGCTCGCGCGCCCCCCGCGTCCATCTCCCGACCGACCCAGACGGGTTCGTCGCGCCCGGGCGTCACGACGACGGCCTGATGGACGTAGAACGACCAGCCGTCGTACCCCGTCAGGTAGTTCATGTTCGCCGGGTCTGAGACGACGAGCGCGTCCAACTCCGCCTCGCGCATCCGCGCCTTCGTCCGGTCGACCCGCCGTTCGTACTCCGCTTCCGGGAATATCTGTTCACGTGGCATGGTAACGAGTCACCTACCCGACAGTCGCTCAGCGATGCAAAAAGTGTTCAGTCTCGGAATCGGGCACGTCGGGCGAGCGGACGCGTCGAACCCTCGGCAGGGATACGTCGAACCGGCGGCGGCGACGCCGGACGGACCGCACGCCGTCGGGTTTTTGCTCCCCCCGCGGAACGTTCCGACGTGCGACTCGTACAGGTGATGATTCCGACGGGGAAACGAAAGACGGTCCTCGAACTGCTGGACGAGGAGGGGATAGACTACGCCGTCTCCGACGAGACGAGCGGTCGCGACTACACCGCGCTCGTCTCCTTTCCGCTGCCGTCGGCCGCCGTCGAACCCGTGCTGGAGAAGTTGCGCGAGGTGGGTATCGAACGCGACGCCTACACCGTCGTCGTCGACGCCGAAACCGTCGTCTCCGAGCGGTTCGAGGCGCTGGAAGAGCGGTACGAGGAGGAGAACGGGGACAGCGACCGAATCGCGCGAGAGGAACTCGCCGCCAACGCGGACGAGTTGGCCCCGCCGCTCCCGTCGTTCGTCCTCATGACCGTCGTGAGCGCGGTGGTCGCCACCGCGGGCGTCCTCCTCGACTCGCCGGCCGTCGTCGTCGGGTCGATGGTCATCGCCCCCCTCGTCGGCCCCGCGATGTCGACGAGCGTCGGAACCGTCATCGACGACCGGGAGATGGCGGTCGAGGGCATCAAACTGCAGGTGCTCGGCACCGCCATCGCCATCGCCGCCGCGGCCATCTTCGCCGTCGTCCTCCGTGCGTCCGGTATCGTCCCGCTGACGGCCGAGGAGGTGTTCGCCATCAGCGAAGTGCGCGAGCGGCTCGCGCCGGACGTACTGTCGCTCGTCATCGCCCTCGGCGCCGGTGCCGCGGGGGCGGCCGCCGTCTCGTCGGGCGTCTCCGCCGCGCTCGTCGGCGTCATGATAGCGGCCGCGCTGGTGCCGCCCATCGCCGTCGTCGGCGTCGCCCTGGCCTGGGGACAGCCGGTGGCGATGCTGGGGCCATTCGTGCTGGTGCTCGTCAACATCCTGTCGATAAACTTCGTCGCCCTCATCGTCCTCTGGCAGATGGGCTACCGGCCGCAACTGTGGTTCCGCGAGGAGGAGGCCAAGTCGGCGACCGTCTCGCGCCTCGCCAGCATCGGGCTGATTCTCCTCGTCCTGTCGTCGGTTCTCGTCGGCGTCACCTACGGCACCTACCGCACCGCGACGTTCGAGACGGAGGCGGAGAGCGCGGTCAGCGCGGAACTCCCCGAAGAGGCGTCGCTCCTGTCGATGGACGTGCAGTACGACGGCTTCCCGTTCCAGACGCCGACCCGCGTCGTCGTCACCGTCGGCTACCCGCCCGACGCGTCGCCGCCCGACGTCGGCGGGCAAGTCCGCCCGCGCATCGACGAACTCGCGCCGAAACCGCTCGGTCCGCTGGGGAGCCGCGACGTGGCGGTCGAAGTGCGGTACGTCCCCGTCGACCAGCCCAGACGGGTCGGGGGAGCGACCGACGACGCGTCGGTGCTGGCCGGCGACCCGGCCGCGGTGGCGGGTCGCTCCGGGGCGGTGCCGGCGTGACTGAAAGAGTTCTTTGTGACAACGGCGGCTTGAAGCGCTGAGCCAACGAATACGTGGCTATGCAACGTCGATTCAGAACGGTCGTCCTCCCGGTCACCCTCGCAGCGCTCCTCGCCCTGTCGGGGTGTCTCGCGCCGCTACAGGCCGACGGCGGCGCGGACGACGCCAGCGCACAGCAAGTCGCGAACGCCCAGCAACTGTCGGACGCGCCGGGCCGAACCATCACCGTCTCCGGGGACGGCGAAGTGTCCACCGAGGCGGACCTCGCCGTCCTCACCGTCGCCGTGACGGCGACGGCGTCCTCGGCCGACGACGCCCGCGCGCAGGTCGCAGAGCGATCCGAGACGATGCGGCAGGCGCTCCGTGACGCCGGCGTCCCGGACGACGCCGTGACCACGGCGCACTTCCGCGTCGGTCCGCAGTACAACTACGACGGCAAGGAGCGGAACGTGACCGGCTACCAGGCGATCCACGCGTACACTATCGAAGTCGCGCCCGACCGCGCGGGCGAAGTGATAGACGTGGCCGTCGGCAACGGCGCTGACGAGGTCCAGCAGGTCACCTTCACGCTCACGGACGAGACGCGCGCCGACCTCCGCGAGGAGGCCCTGCGCGCCGCGATGGACGCCGCCCGCACCGACGCCGACACCCTCGCCGACGCGGCGAACCTCTCCATCGCGGGCGTCCACTCCGTCTCCACGTCCGGTGGCTTCAACCCCGTCGGCACCCGCGTGGCCTACGAGACGGCGGACGCCGGCGGCGCGAGCACGTCCTTCGAACCCGGCCCGGTGACGGTGACCGCGACGGTCAGCGTGACGTACGAGGCCGAGTAGAAGCGACCGACTCCGGTGAATTCTTCGAGACGGTCGGAGTGACGGTAGTCGTCCGCCATCACTGCCCCCTCGTCGTTCCGACCGCACCACTCGAGCGACGGACGGAAGGCTCGGAGGGGGACGAAATCTTCCGCCCTCCGTATAAACACGTTAAACGTATAACATACAGAGGGATACGGTCGGGGGCGTGTTATCTGGTGATATGGCACGGGAACACAATGACGGCGGCCGAGCCAGCGCTACCGAATCACACGTCTCCCTCACCGCTGGGGTCGTCACGGCATTCGACGCCAGTCGGTTCGGACGTATCTGGACATCGCTGTTCGGCCGTTGCGCCGGAGCACCGGAATAGTTCGACAATGACGAGTAATCGACACCATCCGAACCACCCCGACGTCGACCAATCGGATCGGACCATCCCCAGAAATCTCCGTCAGACGGGCGACGCGGACGTCGACCTCCTGATATCGACTCGAGTTCGGCAGTCACCGTTCTGGCATCTCTCCGTCGAGGCGGGATGTCGGCAGGCGACGGTCTACAATCACATGTACCACCCGCGGGCGTACATCGACCCCGACGAGGGCGGGTTGGACGCCGAGTACGACCTGCTGGTCGACGAGGTGACGCTGATGGACGTCGCCGTCGAGCGCCAGATCCGCGTCGAGGGGCCCGATGCCGAGGCGTTCGTCAACTACGTCATCACGCGAGACGCGACCGACATCGAGCCGATGCGCGGGAAGTACGCCATCTGCTGCAATCAGGACGGCGGCATCCTCAACGACTTCGTCCTGTTACGACTCGCCGACGACGAGTTCTGGTTCTCCATCGCGGACGCCGACCTGAAACAGTGGCTCCAAGGCGTCACGGTCAACTCCGAGTTCGAGGTCGACATCGACGAGATCGACGTCTCGCCGATGCAAGTCCAAGGCCCGAAATCGCCTGCGGTGATGGAGTCGCTCGTCGGAGACGTGGTCGAAGACATCCCGTACTACGGACTGATGGAAGCCACGGTCAACGACGTCCCGGTGCTGGTGAGTCAGACCGGCTTCTCCGGAGAGGCGGGATTCGAGATATACGTCCGTGAGGCGACGAAGAACGCCGAAGCGGTGTGGAACCCGGTACTCGAAACGGTCGAGGCCCACGGCGGTACCGCGACGGGGATATCCCATCAACGACGTATCGCAGCCGGAATCATGTCGCTGGGGCAGGACATGGACGACGAGACGTCGCCGTTCCAGGTCAACCTCGGCTATCAGGTGCCCGACGACAAGGACGCGGACTACGTCGGCAAAGCCGAACTGGAACGCCAGCGAGACGCCATCGAGAACGGCGACTTCCCGTTCACGCACAAACTGGTCGGCCTGAAGATGGCCGGCGAACCGATCCGGGACTACGCTCCCGACTTCTGGCTCGTCTCGGACCCCGAGACCGGCGACGAGTGCGGCTATCTGACGTCGGCGTGGTGGAATCCGGAACTGGAGACCAACATCGGCCTCGGATTCGTGCCGGCGGCGAAACTGCAGGCCGCGACCGACGTTCCGCTCGACGACTCGATATACGACGCGGACGTCGACGCGGAGTTCGAAGTCCACCTCCCGGACGAGTACGCCGAGGAGCCCGGCGAACCCGTCTATGCGACGGTCGCGAAGGTTCCGTTCAAGGAGTCGGTCAATCCCAGCGCTCGCGAACAGGCCAAGATTCACGCCAGGGACGATATGAACGATTCCGGGTCTCGGTCGTCTGGAGAACGAGAATAGCTCCCGAGGGCGGTCCGAGACCGATACGTACCCGTTCCAGAGCCGGTCGTCGCGTGCGTCGTGAGGTCGAGTCCCGACCTACTCCTGCCGCGACGGCGGGATGTCGGGGCTCCAGTCGACGGCGTCGACGGCGGCGGCGAGCACGTCGTCGACGCCCTCCTCCGTCTCGACGCTCATGTAGTAGTCCGCCGCCACGTCGGTCGAGCGGTCGCTCTTGTTGCAGACGGTGAGTACCGGCACGTCGCGTTCGGCGAACCGGCGTTCGACGGCGTCGCGCAGTTCCAACTGCGCGTCGAGCGGGTAGCCGCACGCGCCGCTGGCGTCGACGACGAACAGGACGGCGTCCGCGAGGTGTTCGAGGGCGCTGACGGCCTGCTTCTCGATGTCGTTGCGGTCCGCCTCGGGCCTGTCGAGGAGGCCGGGCGTGTCGATGATCTGGTATCGAATCCGGTCGCGCTCGAAGTGGCCTATCTGGACGCCCTTCGTCGTGAACGGGTAGCGCGCTATCTCGTTGGACGCGCGGGTGACGTGGTTGACGAACGACGACTTGCCGACGTTCGGGTAGCCGGCGACGACGATGGCCGGTTCGTCGGGGCGGATGTCGGGGAGGTTCTTCAGGGCGTCGCGGGCCTCGCCGATTCGCAGGAGGTCCTCGGAGACTTCCTCGACGATGTCGGCCATCCGGGCGAACGCCTGTTTGCGGTGTTTGCGGGCCGTCTCCGGGTCGGACTTCCGCATCTTCGACTGGTACTCGCGACGAATCTCGGCTATCTGCCGACTCGCCCACGTCACCTCCGAGAGACTCTGTCTGAGTTCGTCGACGCCGCCGGGGCGATGGTCCGGGTCGTCGTCCGACCCCGGGTCCGAGACGTCCACGATGGCGTCGGCGAGTTCGTAGTAGAACGGGTCGACCGTCCCGAAGTCGGGCCACTCGGTGACGACGTTCTCCAGGTTGTCCGAGAGGATGGACGAAGCCGTCTGGAGCATCGACTCCTGGGCCTCCAGTCCCGACTTCGCCCGACCGGACCGCGCGGCACGCGAGAAGGCTTTGTCGAGAAGTTCCTCCGACCGCGGCGTCGTCGGGAGGGACTCGAAAATCATGATACCCTCTCTACTCGGCCGAGGGGTAAAAGCGCGTCCGTTCGGCCGTCGCGCGGCAGGACGTGACACTCCACGGGACGGCGCGGCGGCGGTGCGGCGACGACGCGCCGACGGGCACGAGACTTTTCTCCGGGACGAGCGTACCCGGACGCATGAACACGGACTGGCGTGCCGTCGCCGTCGGCTTCGTCGTGATACTCGTCGTCGGGGCGGTCGGACTCTCGCTCCCCCTCCTCGGACAGATAGGCGCCGGCCTCGTCGGCGGGTTCGCCGCGGGCTACCTCGCGGGCGGAACGCTCGGCGACGGCGCGTGGAACGGGCTCCTCGCGGGGTCCATCTCCGGCGTCGTCCTCACCCTCGTCCTCGCCCTGTTGGGGAGCGTCCTCGGACTCGCCGGTGGACCGCTGGGGGCGTTCCTCGGCGGCGCGGGCGTCTTCCTCGTGGGACTGGTGGTGACGGTCCTCTTCGCCGTCGACAGCGCCATCGCGGGCGCTATCGGGTCGTGGGCGAAGGCTCGGTGACGCCGTCGGAGCGGTCAGTCGCCGCGCTCCAGATACTCCTGCTGAATCTCGACCACCGCCGAGGAGTCCTCGCAGTCGGCGTAGCGTCTGAGCGGTTCCTCGTTCAGTTCGAGGAACGTGTGCCCCCACGTGAACTTCGAGAGGATTCGCTCGGCGTGGTCGGCGTGACCGAAGATGGAGAGGGCGGCGGCGAGTGCCTCCACCGTGGTGAGTTGCATCGGCCGCCCGAAGTTGACCGGGTTGGCCGCGACGAGGTACGGGAGCGCGCGGTGGTCGCCCGGCAGCGAGAACATCGCCTCGCCGGCCGACTCCCACGAGCAGTCGAGGGCGACGAGGGTCGTCGCGCCCGCGTCCGCCGGCGAGAGGGCGCGTTCGGCGTGCGGATTGAGGACGACGCCGTACGGCGTCGCGCGGTCGGACCGGTGGAGTTCGGCGAGGTCGAACCGCGAGAGTTTCCGCGCCGTACACTTCGCGGGGTCGTCGTCGCCCTCGTAGCGGACGTGCAGGCTCGGAGACGAGGCGTCGGACACGGTGGTGGCAGTCGGCGACGGACGGATAAAAGCGGTTCGTCGGCGGACGGCGAGGGACCACTCGTCGCCGTCGCCGGCGGTCCCGCGGCGGACGACCCGTCAGCGTCTTGTCGCCGGCAGCGCGACTGGCACGCATGGACTCGGACGCCGCCGCGTCGGGACGGGGACTCGTCGAGACGTACTACGACGCCGTCGACGCCGGCGACTACGACCGCCTCGCGTCGGTGCTTGCGCCCGACGTCGTCCACGACAGGCCCGACCGGACGCTGTCGGGACGCGAGACGTTCGTCTCGTTCATGCGCGACGGTCGCCCCGAGACGGAGACGCGCCACGAGGTGACGGCGACGTACCGCGCCGACGACGGCGGCCGGGTCGCCCGCGGCCGACTGGTCGGGGCGGACGGGGGCGGACGCTTCGACTTCGTGGACGTGTTCGACGTCGGCGACGACGGCATCCGGCGCATCGAGACGTTCGTGCGCGACGACCTGCGGCGCGGATAGCGGGGACAGGAGCGAGCGTCAGCGGTCGTCTCTGACCGCGACGACGCCCTCGGTGTCTATCTTGACCAGTCGGTCCTCGATGCAGAAGTGGACCTCGAGTTCCACGTCCGCCTCGCGCGCCGAGGAGAGCAGTCGTTCCGCCTCCTCGGGGTCGACGCCGCGGAGACGGGGCACGGTTCCGCCCTCCGAACCGAGGGTGGTCGTGAGCGTCGCGTCGAGTTCGGCCGCCGAGTCGAATCGGTGCCTGCCGACCGCCCGCCACGGCGTGTCGTCGATGGAACGAATCACGCTGCGACACCTCCCGATTCCGGGAGTCGGGTCGAGTTGCTCATACTCGTCCGTCGGACTGTGGGGTAATGTAGGGGGTCGGCCGTGACCGCGAGTCCAGCCGAATTTCGTCCGATTTCGGGCTAAATGGCCGATTAAACGGGGGGAGCGCGTCCGCCGTTCGCGGCGGTCAGTCCTTCCGACCCGCGCCGACGGCCGACTCGCCGACGTGTTCGTGGCCCTCGATGACCTCGAGGCCGCCCATGTACGGGCGGAGCGCTTCGGGGACGGTCACGGTGCCGTCGTCGTTCTGGTAGTACTCGAGGATGGCGACGACGACGCGCGGGACGGCGAGGCCCGACCCGTTCAGCGTGTGGAGGTACTCGGCCGACTCGTGGCGTTCGGGTCGGTAGCGGAGGCCGGCGCGGCGGGCCTGGAAGTCCTCGAAGTTCGACACCGACGACACCTCCAGCCACCGGCCGCCCTCCTCGGGGCCGTCCTCCATGTCGTCGCCCGGCGCCCACACCTCGATGTCGTACTTCTTCGCCTGCGTGAAGCCGAGGTCACCGGTACACATCTCGAGGATGCGGTACGGGAGTTCGAGGCGGCGAAGCACCTCCTCGGCGTCGTCCAGAAGTTCGTCGAAGCGGTCGTACGACTCCTCGGGGCGGACGAAGTTGACCATCTCCACCTTGTTGAACTGGTGGACGCGGACGATGCCCCGCGTCTCGGTGCCGTGTTCGCCCGCCTCGCGCCGGAAGTTCGGCGTGTACGCCTGGTGCTTCACAGGCAGGTCGTCGTCGAGCAGAATCTCGTCGCGGTACATGTTCGTGACGGGCACTTCGGCGGTGGGGCAGAGCCACAGGTCGTCGTCGTCGTACGCCTCCTCGTTCGACCCGCCGAGGCGGTAGGCGTCGTCGGTGAACTTGGGGAACTGGCCCGTCCCCTCCATCGACCGCGAGTTCACCGGGATGGGCGGGAACAGGTCGGTGTAGCCCTGTTCGCGGTGGACGTCCATCATGAACTGGACGAGGGCGTGTTCGAGGCGCGCCCCGTCGCCCTTGGCGAAGTAGAAGCCGCCGCCGGCGACCTTCGCGCCGCGTTCGAAGTCGAGGACGTCCAGTTCCTCGCCGAGGTCGTAGTGCGGGACCACCTCGTCGGGCAACTCGCGCAGGTCCTCGAACCCCTCGCGGCGGCGTTCGACGTTGTCCGACTCGTCCTCGCCGACGGGGACGTCCTCGTGGGGAATCTGCGGGAGTTCGAGCAGTCGCTCCTCCAACTCGGCCTCGAGTTCGTCCGCGCGGTCCTCGACGTCGGCCAACTCGGCCTTCAGTTCCTGCGACCGTTCGATGGCCTCCTGGGCTTCCTCGTCCTTTCCCTCGGCCTTCAGGTCGCCTATCTTCGACGACGTCTCGTTGCGCTCGTGGCGGAGTTCGTCGCCGCGTTGCTTCAGCGACCGCCACTCGTCGTCCACCTCGAGGACGTGGTCGAGGTCCACGTCGTCCATCCCTTTGTTGCGAAGCGCCTCCCGAACCGTCTCCGGGTTCTCGCGGAGGAACTGCCTGCTAATCATTGTCCGACGGTTCGACAGGGCGCGGCAAAACCGTGTCGCATCCGTGCCACTCGGTACGAGGGCGTGGCCGCCTCAGCGGTCCGTCCGCGCGCGTCCGTCCGCGGCGCGGAGGGCCGTCGCCGCCTCCGAGACGAACGCGTCGACGACGTCGCCCGCGGGGACGACGTCGTCCGTCAGTCCCGCGCTCTGGCCCGCGTAGAGGGGGAGTTCGGTCACGTCGCCGTCCATCTCCGGCGTCGCCAGCGAGTCCTCGTATCGGCCGACCGGCCCGTCCGGACCGCGCGCCACCGTCTCGCCGTCGCCGGGCCGGTCCGAGTCGGGGCGGCCGGCCGCCTCCCAGCGGTCCGTCGTCTCGTTTCGCAGGACGCGGTGGGGCGCGTCGGGCCACCCCTTCGAGAACGGCGTCCCGTACCGCGTCTCCGTCTCTGCGGCCTCGACCACCCGCCGCCGGTAGGCTCGGTGGACGTTCGCCTCTTCGGTCGCGAGAAACCGCGTCCCGACCCAGACGCCGTCGGCACCGAGCGTCGCGGCGGCGGCGAGGCCCCGACCGTCGGCGATACCGCCCGCGGCGACGACGGGCGTGTCCGGGACGGCGTCCGCGACGCGCGGGACGAGAGGCATCGTCGCCACCTCGCTCTGCACGTGGCCGCCGGCCTCCCACCCCTGCGCGACGACGGCGTCTGCGCCCGCGTCGACCGCGTCCCGCGCCTCAGCCGCGCTTCCGACCGTCCACAGCGTCGTCGCGCCCGCGTCGTCGACGCGTTCGACGTGCCGTGCGGCGTCGCCGAAGGAGAAGGAGAACACGGGCGCGCCGGCGTCCAGACAGGCCTCGACGTGGTCCTCGGTGGGATACTCCGTCGCCGCCGGGTCCACGACGAGGTTGACGCCGAACGGGCAGTCGGTCAGGTCGCGGGTCCGGCGCACCGCGTTCGCGGCGTCGGCCGGGTCGCGCCACGTCACGGCGAGCGTCCCGAGTCCGCCCGCCTCGGAGACGGCGGCGGCGAGTTCGGGACAGGTCGCGCTCCCGATGGGAGCCTGTACGACCGGCGCGTCGATACCGAGTCGGTCGGTGAGCCGGGTCTCGAAAGCGGGCACGTGCGGGGAGACGGACGCGTCCGCCAAAGTCTTCGGGTCGTGCGAGGACGGACGCGTCTTCGCCGGGGGGGGACGCGGGCCACACCGGCGGGACCGGCGGGGTCAAAAAACCGGATTTCGAGGGGTGCCGTGGGTCAGGGACAGCCGGCGCCGCCGACAGTCGCCGTGCCCGTGAACCCGCTGTCCAGCCACGTATCGCCGCTCGGACGCTTCGTCTTCACGTCGGTGATGACCTCTCCGCACTCGGCGTCGACGAGCTTTCCGGTCGCGTTCGGCTTCCCGTCTTCTTTGCCTTTGAAGCCGGCTTGGTTGGCACCGACCGTGTAGACGGTGCCGTCGCTGGCTCCGGTCGAGTAGATCTTGACCTCCACGGCCACGCCGTTCTCGTTGTCGAGTCTGAGCGTGGGCGTGTCTGCGTCGGCCACGTTGACGGCGGAGACCTTCTGCGGGTCGAACTTCTCGTTGTTCCCTTTCCCCGGCTTGGCGGCCGCCACTCCAGTTCCGGTCAGCAGTACCGCCCCACCGATTACGCTCTTCTTGAGTATCGAGCGTCGTGTCTCTCTCATGTGTACCTCTGCCCCGAGGGGCTTACGTTCGAACGCTGGAACAGGTATTAATGGTGAGCACTCCTACGTTCGGGCCTGACAGTCAGCAGTTTCTGGACCTTCGGCGGTCGTCGGAGTTCCCGACGCATCGCCGCCGTCCGAACGCTTTTCCTCCCGCGCGTCGCGCATCCGGCATGGCTATCGGCGACGTGACGACGGTCCCCGGAACCGACGACGTGCACTACGTCGACACCGGGATGTACGACTCAGAACAGTACGGGTCGGTGTACATCATCGACGCCGAGCGACCGACGTTCGTCGACACGGGCATCGGGACGAACCGCGAGTACCTCTTCGACGCGCTGGACGAACTGGACATCGCCCGCGAGGACGTGCAGTACCTCCTGCCGACGCACATCCACCTCGACCACGCCGGCGGCGCGGGCTTCCTCGCCGAGGCGTGCCCGAACGCGACGGTGCTGACCCACGAGATAGGCGTGCCGCACCTCGTCGACCCCGAACGACTCGTCGAGGGGACGAAGGCGGCCGTCGGCGAGCAGTGGGAGTACTACGTCGAACCCGAACCGGTGCCCGAGGACCGCATCGAACCGCTGACCGACGGCGACGAAATCGACCTCGGCGACCGGACGCTGTCGGTGATACACGCGCCGGGGCACGCCCCCCACCAGACGATGTTCCACGACTCGAAGGACGACATCCTGTTCACCGGCGACGCGGCGGGCATCTACGTCCCGAAGAAGGACGAGGTCCGACAGACGACGCCGCCGTCGCAGTTCGACCTGGAGAAGTCCCTGGACGACGTGCGCACCATCGAGGAGATTGCCCCCGAGACGCTCTGTTACGGTCACTTCGGACCGGTCGACTACGAGGAGGAACTGATGGAGTCGTACAAGCGGACGCTCGTGGAGTGGGTCGAGGCCGTCCGCGCGAAACGGGAGGAACTCGGCGACGACGAAGCCGTCGAACAGCACTTCGCCGAGCACACGGAGATGACCGACCTGTGGAGCGACAAGAAGGCCCACGAGGAGGAGAAACTGAACGCGCGCGGCGTCCTCGGCTATCTGGACTGGAAGGCCAAGCAGGAGTGAGGGCGCGGGCGCGCCGGACGCCCCCTACGCTCTGTCCTCCGCGCCGTCTTCCGGTCCCGCGCCCTCGCGGGTGCGGTCGGCCGCGGCCGACGGCACCTCGGCGAGCGCTCGGCGGACGAGCGACCGGTCGTAGGTCCACACGCCGTAGAAGTCGTCTTCGGCCCGTTGCTCGGCCACGAGGGCGAACTGCTGGTCGGGTTGGTCGCCGCCGTCGAACACCATGAACCAGTGGCGGCCGATTTCGGACGCGGGTTCGGTGTGTACCGTCAGTCCCGGCACCGTCGGCGGGTCGCCGTCGACGACGAAGTAGGCGTGCACGTCGAGGTCGGTCTCGCCGGCCAGACGGCGGTACAGCGACCGCTGGTCGGCGAACCGGGCCGCGGACTGGAACCCGACGTGGAGCGTTCCGGTGCCGACGCGCCACGCCCTGTCCTCGAACTCGCGAGCGGTCAACAGCAACTGGCGGCGGTCCAGCGACGCGAACACGGTGTCGTCCAACAGGTCGACTATCGCCCGGTACGCGTCCGCGTCGCGGCGGTCTAGGCGCGGCCGTCGGAGATACTCCCGAATCGTCTCGACCGCTATCACGCCGCGGACGCGGCCGTCCTCGCGAATCGCGACGAACGGTTCGGGGGCGGACTGCGGTAGCTCTCGGTACGCTATCTCCACGTTGCGCGTGTCGAACTGCTCCCGGAAGTCGCCCGGGTCCGGCGCGTAGTAGACGAGTGACTTGCGGTGCCGTTCTGCCTCGTCGAGTATCGCTCCCATACCCATGGTGAGGTCGTGTCGTGACGACGCCCGATGGCCGGCGCGCGTCACGCCTCCGGAACGTCTACGGCATTGTCGTACTGGTAACTAAACTTTATCAGTACCTGAATCGGGGCGGGCGGCGGCGAGAACTCGACCGACCCGGAGTCGGCGTCGTACGTGACGAGACCGCTCTTCGCGAGCATCGGGAGATGGTGGTGGTGAAGCGAGACGAGGACGCTCCGTCGTTCGCCCTCGCCGACGAAGTCGTCGTCGCGGAGGCGCCACCCGACGAGTACGTCGGCCAGTTCCTCGACTGTCGTCTCCGGGCGTTCGAGGAGGAACCACAGCAGACGCCGGCGTTCCTCGTGGGAGAGGACGGAGAACAGGTCGTCCGCCGACGGGACGCCGTCGAGACAGTTCCAGTCGTACCCCTCGTACTCGGATAGCGGCACCGTCGGGTCCCCGTCTTCGGTCATGTGAATGCCCACCTCGGTCATGGGTAGTACGCACCATACTGTTTTCAACCCACCGGCTAACCGTCTCGACGGCGAACTGTCGGCGTTTCGGATATTTCGCGTCCGCTATCCCGAACGGGCGCTCCGCGGAACCCCACCGGTTCGTGAAAACGTTGCCACTACCAGACACACCTGTGCGGGCGTCGGGCCGGAGAAACTCGCGGTCCGACGCGGCGCGTTGAACGGCGAACAACGGCCCGGTTCGGAAGGTATATTCTTTTAAATTGTGAACGAATATGTCTGTTGCATGGACTGGCGGGACTCCGAAGCGACGTTCGAGGACGACGTCGTCGGCGACACGACGCTGGCACGGATGTTCGAAGACAGCGCGGCGCGCAACGCCGGCGAACCCGCCCAGCGGTACAAAGGCGGCATCTACGACCGGTCGCTCGTCAGCGCCGGCGTCGTCCCCGAAGCGCCGGACGGCGACTACGCCGAGTTGACGTACGACGAGATGCGCGGCGTCGTCCGGAACCTCGCGGCGGGGTTCCGGGAACTCGGGGTCGAGGCGGGGTCCCGCGTCGGCATCCTCGCGCACACCCGGATGGAGTGGGCGCAGTGCGACTTCGGTATCCTCGCCGCGGGCGGCGCCGTCACCACCGTCTACACCTCCTCCTCGGAGCGGCAGGTCCAGTATCTGCTCTCGGACCCCGACGCGTCGGGCGTCGTCGTCGAGAACGCCGAACTCCTCGGGCGAGTGCTCGCCGTCGAGGACGAGTTGGACCTCGAGTTCGTCGTCCTCGTCGACGACCCGGCGGACGGGAGCGGGATGGGTGGCGCCGTCCGCGACAGAGACGACATCTACACGCTCGGCGACGTCCACGAGATGGGCGCGGAGGCGTTCGACGAGGACGCCTACGAGTCGTGGCTGGCCGAACGGGACCCCGCGGACCTCGCGTCGCTCATCTACACCTCCGGGACGACGGGCCAACCGAAGGGCGTCAAACTCAGCCACCGGAACTTCCGGTCGAACGTGAACCAGTGTTACAAGCGGTTCGGCCCGCGTCCCGACAAGGCCGACGACGTGCCGGTCGTCTCGCGCGGGTCGGTGACGCTGTCGTTCCTCCCCCTCGCGCACGTGTTCGAGCGACTCGCCGGCCACTTCATGATGTTCGCGGCGGGCGCCACCGTCGCCTACGCGGAGGACCCCGACACCCTGCGCGAGGACTTCCAACTCGTCCGGCCGACGACGGGGACGAGCGTCCCCCGCGTGTACGAGAAACTGTACGACGCGATTCGGACGCAGGCCTCGGAGTCGCCGGTGAAAAAGCGCATCTTCGAGTGGGCCGTCGACGTCGGCCGCGAGTACTACGAGTCCGCGGCGCCGGGGGCCGTCCTCTCGGCGAAGCACGCCCTCGCCGACAGACTCGTCTTCGAGCAGGTGCGCGACGCCCTCGGCGGCCGCATCGAGTTCTTCATCAGCGGCGGCGGCAGCCTCTCCGCGGAACTCTGCGCGCTATACCACGGGATGGGGCTCCCGATTCTGGAGGGCTACGGGCTGACGGAGACGTCGCCCGTCGTCGCCGTCAACCCGCCCGAGGAACCGAAGATAGGCACCATCGGCGCGCCCGTCGTGGACGTCGAGGTGAAACTCGACGACACCGTCGTCGGCGACGTGACGGGCGACGCCGGCGGCGAGGTGGGCGAACTCCTCGTGAAGGGGCCGAACGTCAGCGAGGGGTACTGGAACCGGCCGGAGGAGACGGCGGAGGCGTTCGTCGACGACCCCGAGAGCGACGCCGACGGGGCGTCCGAGGCGGCGGGAGCGTCCGGGCGGTGGTTCCGGACCGGCGACGTGGTCGAACTCCGACCGGACGGCTACATCTCGTTCCGCGAACGCGCCAAGCAGATTCTCGTCCTCTCGACGGGGAAGAACGTCGCCCCGGGCCCCATCGAGGACGCGTTCGCCTCCAGCGACGTGGTCGAGCAGTGCATGGTGCTGGGGGACGGCCGGAAGTTCGTCTCGGCGCTCATCGTCCCGAACTTCGATGGCGTCCGCGACTGGGCCGCCCGCGAGGGGTACGACCTGCCGGACGGCGTGCGGGCGGTCTGCCGCGACGACCGGGTGAGAGAGCGGATTCAGGCCGAGGTCGACGCCGCCAACGAAGGCTTCGAGTCCTACGAGCAGATCAAGCAGTTCCGCCTCGTCCCCGAGGAGTTCACCGAGCACAACGACCTGATGACGCCGACGATGAAGAAGAAGCGTCGGAACATCCTCGACCGGTACGCCGACCAGATAGAGATGCTCTACACCGACGAAGACTGACGGCTCACACCGCCGTAGACGGTGCCTGCGGCCCACGCCGGCGACCGGCGGCCGCTGTCGGTCGCCGCGTTCGAGCATATTCGGAGCGGCTTGGTATTTCCGCACGATTGTTCAATTTTCACCCGGAAAAGAGCGTCGTGAATGTGTGCTTTTATGTCCATTCGTCACATCGGCGGGAATACATGGAGGTGTCATAGTGGCGGCTGGCTCGAATCTCATCTACATCGTCGCCGCCATCATCGGTATCGGCGTCGTCTCGCAGGTGCTTTCGGACCGGTTTCAGGTTCCGAGCGTGCTGTTTCTCATCGCCTCGGGCATACTGCTCGGCCCGGAGGTTCTCGGCGTCGTCAGTCCGGAGTCGTTCGGCGGCGGCCTGTCCGCCATCGTCGGCCTCTCGGTCGCAATCATCGTCTTCGAGGGGGCGTTCCACCTCCGCATCGAGAAACTGCGGGAGGCGCCCGCGGCGACCATCAGGCTCGTCACCGTCGGCGCGGCGATAGCGCTCGTCGGAACGGCCGCGGCCGTCTACTTCCTGCTCGGCGCGTCGTGGCCCCTGTCGTTTCTCATCGGCGCGCTTCTCGTCGCCACCGGGCCGACGGTCATCACCCCGATTCTGGAGGTCGTCCCGGCGCGTGACCGCGTCGAGGCGGTGCTGGAGACGGAGGGCATCGTCAACGACGTGACGGCGGCCATCCTCGCCGTCGTCATCTTCGAGGCCATCATCGTGGGTGCCACCGAGCCCAGCGTGCTCCTGACGCTGTTCGCCGAACGCCTCGGCGTCGGCGTCGTCGTCGGCAGCCTCGTCGCCGCGACGCTGTTCTACGCGCTCCGATACGTGGACCTCTCGCCCGGTAACGCGCCGCAGAACGCGCGACTGCTCGTCCTCGCGGGCGCGCTCGTCGCCTACGGCGCGGCCGACTTCATCGCCACCGAGGCGGGCATCGCCGCCGTCGCCACCGCCGGCATCCTGCTCGGCAACGCCGACGTCCCGTACGAGCACGACATCGAGTCGTTCAAGGGCGACGTGACGCTCATCGTCCTCTCGTTCGTCTTCATCGCGCTGGCGGCGCTGTTGGACTTCGGCACCCTGCTCCGACTCGGCCTCGGCGGACTGGGTGTCGTCGCCGTCGTCGCCCTCGTCCTCCGACCGGCGCTCGTGTTCCTGTCGGCCCGCGGCGACCGCTTCACCACGGGCGAGAAGTGGTTCATGAGCCTCGTCGGCCCGCGGGGCATCATCCCCGCGTCCGTCGCGACGCTGTTCGCCATCCAACTGCGGGCGGAGGGCCTGACGCAGGCCGCCGACACCCTCGTCGGCACCGTCTTCCTCGTCATCCTCGTGACCGTCGTCTTCGAGGGCGGCCTCGCGAGACAGATAGCCGAATACCTCGACGTCATACCAATGCGTGTACTCGTCATCGGAGGCGGGAAGGTGGGCCGTTCGCTCGCCGACCGCCTCGAAGACCGCGGAGAGAACGTAGTGCTCATCGAACAGAACGCGGAGATAATCGAGACGGCCCGCAACGAGGGTCACACCGTCCACCAAGGTGACGGCACCGACACGGACGTGTTGCGCTCTGCGGGCGCGGCCAACGCCAAAATCGTGGTCGCCGCCACCGGCGACGACGACGTGAACCTGCTCGTCTCCCAACTGGCGTCCTCGAAGTTCGACCCAGAGACCATCATCGCCCGGGCGAACAACCCGAACAACGTGGAGGCGTTCGAGGAACTCGGCGTCCGCACCATCTCGTCGGTGCTGGCGACGGCGCAGGCCATCGACAACTACATCGAACGGCCGGCGATGATGAACTGGATGAGCGAAATCGGTCGCTCGGGCGACGTGCAGGAGATAGAGGTCACCTCGCAGGAGATCGTCGGCAAGACGGTCCGCGACATCGGACCGGAACTGCCCGACGGCTGTCTCATCGCGCTCGTCTCCCGAGACGGCGAGACGGCCGTTCCGAGCGCGGACTACACCGTCCAGCACGGCGACCGAATCACCGTCATCGGCAGCCACGACGCCGTCCGACAGGCGATGCAGTTCGTCCACCCCGACGAGTGACGCGGTCCATCGGCCGTCCGGGCCGCCGGCGGTAGTTCCCTTCTGTCCGACGGCCGTCTCCGTCGTCGCCGACCGGTCTCAGTCGTCGTCGGAGCGCGCGGCGGCCGCCGCGCCCGCCGCGCCGAGGCCGAGTGCGCCGGCGAGGACGCCGAACCCCGGAATCGACGACCCCGTCTCCGAACCGCCGGCGGCGCCCGGCGTCTGGATGCTACTGCTCCCCACTTCTTCGAGTTGGAGCGTCACGTACCCGCCGGAACAGGCCGACTGCTCGTTGACGACGAACAGTTTCCCCACCTGGACGTTCGTCCCCTCCGTGACGGCGAACATCGTGGCGGGCTCCGACCGGTTCGCCTCGCTCGCGGTGTCTATCATCTCCACGTCGTAGCCGGTCAGGTCCTCCTGACTCCCGGCGAACTCGCAGCTTCCGACGCCCTGCTGAGAGGCCTCGCGGTCGTACCCCGACACCTGCACGAACAGGCCGACGTAGTCGTCGTTCTCGAACGTCGGCGCCGTGTTCTGTACCGCCACGGGCGTCGTCTTGTTCTGCTGAGACTCGGACTGGCCGGCGGCCGTCCCCACGAACGCGGGCGTCGCCGCCGCGGCACCGAGAGACGCGGCCCCCGCGAGAAACCGACGTCGGTTGAGCGTCTCCTCGCCGTCGGCGTCGCTCGAAGGCTCGACAGTCATCGTTCGTCAAGATGGTCGGACGGGCGTTCAAAAAGCGTCGTGGCCGCCGCGACGCGTCGTCCGAGCCGACGCCGGTGAAACGCCGCGCCACCGAGCCACCGCCGGCGAACCGCCGCGTCCGCGCCGCGTCACTGAGCCGACTGCCCCTCCTCGGGGGCCCGAACGTCGCGCCCCGTCCCGGCCGCGGTGAGATACCCGACGGAGACGCCGGCGAAGCCCACGAGGACGGTGCGGGCGGCGACGAACACCACCGCCGGGACGACCATGCCGAACACCGCCGCGACCGGCAGGTCGAGGCCGTACGTCCAGAGGACGGCGGCCACCCGTCCGACGCCGTACCCCGCGACACAGCCGACGAGCAACGCCCGGAGAACGCCGCCGTACGCCCGGGGGAGGTCGAGACGTCGGCCGAAGACGAACCCGACGGCGAACAGGAGCACCGGCGACAGGACGAAGCCGACGACGGCGACGGCGTTGTCGTACACCATCACCGTCACCGCCGGCGACTCGGCGACGTACGGGAGCCACGTCGACGCGCCGGTTCCCGCCGCCTGCTGGGCTTCGAGCGTGACGGCGAACAGCGCGCCGAGGGCGAGCGTGAGGAGTCCCACCGCGACGGAGAGACGAGTCTGTCGGTTCATGGTGGACGATACGTGTCATGGAGTCAAGAACTTCGCCGCCGCTTCTTACGGGGCGAGAACGGTCGGGCGTCGGCGTGCTCCGACCGCACCGCGGGCGGGGTCGACCGCGTCTACCGGTTGAACTCGATGGCCGCTCCCTGTCCGAACCCGACGCAGAGCGTCGCCAGTCCGCGTTCGGCGTCGCGCTTCGTCATCTCGTGGATGAGCGTCACGGGCAGGCGCGCCCCGGACGCGCCGAGGGGGTGGCCGATGGCGATTGCGCCGCCGTTGACGTTGTACTGCTCGGGGTCGACGCCGAGTTCGTCGCGCGCGTAGACGCACTGGCTGGCGAACGCCTCGTTGAGTTCCACGAGGTCGTAGTCCTCGACGTCGCGGCCGTTGCGTTCCAGCAGATTGCGCGTCGCCGGGACGGGGCCGATGCCCATCACCGTCGGGTCCACGCCGGCGACGGCGTTCGTGCCGACCTCTGCGAGGACGTCGAGGTCGTTCGCCTCGGCGAACTCGCGGGAGGTGACGAGGACGGCCGCCGCGCCGTCGGTTACCTGCGAGGAGTTGCCGGCGGTGACCGTCCCGTCGCCCGTGAACGCCGGGTCGAGTCCGGCGAGCGTCTCGACGGAGGTGTCCCGGCGGATACCCTCGTCCTCGGTGACGACGCCGTCGTCGGTCTCGATGGGGACGATTTCGTCGTCGAAGCGGCCGGAGTCCGTCGCCTCCGCGGCGCGTTCGTGACTCTTCGCGGCGTACTCGTCCTGTTGCTCGCGGGAGACGCCGTACTCCTCGGCCACCTTCTCGGCGGTCATCCCCATCTGGAGTTGGAACACGTTGTACTGCTCGGAGAGTTCGGGGTGGAGGTGCTGGTAGGAGTCGCCGTCCATCGGGACGCGGGACATGCTCTCGACGCCGCCGGCGACGATGCAGTCGCGGTTGCCCGCCGCGATGGCGTCGGAGGCGGAGATGATGGCCTGCATCGAGGAGGCACACCAGCGGTTGATGCTCGTCGCGGGCGTCCCCTCGCCGAGTTCCGAGAGGAGGGCGATGACGCGGGCGACGTTGTTGTCCTGTTCGCCGCGTTGCTGGGCGACGCCCCACATCAGGTCGTCCACGTCCTCGGCGTCGAGGTCTGATTCGTCGAGGATGTGGTCGATGAGGGCGACCGAGAGGTCTTCGCTTCGCACGTCTTCGAAGACGCCGCCGGCCTTCCCGAACGGAGTGCGGTACGCGGCCGCGATGACTGGTTGAGGCATGTTCCCCCATCCGGTTTCCGTGGTGATAAATGGGGTAGAACTCTCGGAGACGGGCACGGAGTTTCACGCACTCGCGGTTTCCGCGACGCCCGGACGAACCGGGCCGCGACGGACGCGGCGGTCGATTCGAACGCCGTCGAAGTTCGGTGACGACGCGGACGCCGACCGTCCGGGTGCCGAGTCGGGGGCCGTTGTTGAACATCTACACTCGTTCTCCCGATAACTAGTCGGAACGCGGTGAGTTGCACGTCCGCGGAGGACATCGGACACCCGATAGCGTCTTCCGTGGTGGGTCCCCGGCGGACGGCGGCGGCGACACTCGCCCGCCTGAGCGGCCTTCGACGGTCTTATGCCGTCTGGCGGGCAACGTTGCGGGGATGAGTGACCCGGCTCTCGAGGTGGTCGAGTTCCTCCTCACGGCCAATCTCTACTCCGAGAACCGTGAGTTAGACGAGAACGACCTCCCGCCGCGGTACCGCCGAGTCTTCTGGACGGACCCGCCGGACGACGAGAACGAAGACGACGAAACGGCCCCCATCGGCATCGAACGCCCCCTAGTCGTGACCGACAGCGTCGCGCGGAAGGCCACGGGCGTCGAACGGCCGTGGGAAGCTATCTCCGACCTCATGTTCACCCAGCGCGAGGACTTCTCGGGACGCATCTCCCTCACGCAACCCGACATGGCCGTCGACTGGTACCTCGAACGGGCCGACCGTGAGCAGTTGGAGACCAACCCGACTATCGCGGCCGCCGTCGAGGACCGCGACGACGTGGACGTGACCCACGCCGAGGCGCGCGAGCAGACCCGGTCGATTCAGGCCGACCGCGTCTGGATAGACAGCCTCCTCGACCAGTACTTCGACGAGGAGGAGGACGCGGAGATGCTGGACCTCGTGCAGGTCCGCGCGCCCGAGGAGATAGAGATGACCCTCGAAGACCTCGTGCTGACGAGCGACCAGGAGGGCGAGATTCACAAGCTGATGAAGGCCATCGAACACCGCGAGTACCTCGCGGACATCGGCCTCAGAGAGATCGGCAAGATACTGTTCGTCGGGCCGCCCGGGACCGGGAAGACCACCGTCTCCCGCGCGCTGGCGCACGAACTCGGCCTGCCGTTCGTCGAGGTGAAACTCTCGATGATAACGAGTCAGTACCTCGGCGAGACGGCCAAGAACGTCGAGAAGACGTTCGAGGTGGCCAAGCGACTGTCGCCGTGCATCCTCTTCATCGACGAGTTCGACTCGGTGGCGAAGACCCGCCGGTCGGACGAGCACGCCGCCCTCAAGCGCGCGGTGAACACCCTGCTGAAGAGCATCGACGACATCTCGCTCATCCGCGACGAGGTCATCCTCATCGGGGCGACCAACCACCCCGACCAACTCGACGCGGCGGCGTGGCGGCGCTTCGACGAGATCGTCAACTTCCCCAAGCCGGACCGGCAGATGCGCTCGGACATCCTCCGCATCATCACGAAGCAGATGGACGTCACGGAGTTCGACCCCGACGACATCGCCGACCGGACCGAGGGACTCACCGGGTCGGACCTGCGCATGGTCCTCCGCGAGGCGGTCCTCGAAGCCCTCACCGAGGAGCGGATGGCGCTGACGCAGGAGGACATCGTCGACGCCGTCGAGGACTTCGAGGAGCGGGACAACCTGAAGAACATGGACATGATGTCCGACGGCGAGCAGTTGATGGCGGGCGACGGCGCGGGCGACGACGATCACTCGCACGACCACGACCACGACCACGACCACGACGACTGAGCGCGGTCGCCGGCACCGCCGTTCCCCTTCGACTACGCTTATCACTCACCCGTCCCCTACACCCGACGATGCGCGTCACTCTCCTCGGCACCGGCGACACGACGGGGACGCCGACCGTCGGGTGCGACTGCGACACCTGCCGGGAGGCGAAAGCCCGGGGCGTGGAGCGCACCCGCTTCTCCGTCCACGTCGAGAACGACCGGACGGGCGAGTCGTTGCTCGTCGACTTCAGCCCCGACTTCCGCCAGCAGTTTCTGACGCACGACGTGCCCCTCCCGGACGCGGGCCTCGTCACGCACATCCACTTCGACCACATCGACGGCCTCGGCAACGCCTACCGCGTGTTCGAGGACCTGCCCGTCCACGCCGCCGACGAGACGGACCCGAAGACGGGCCAGAGCGTCGCCGAGACGGTCGCCTCGAAGTTCGACTACCTCGACCGCATCTCCGTCGAGGCGCACGCGCCGTTCGAGGCGTTCCGAACCTGCGGGCTGGACGTGACGCTCGTGCCGGTTGACCACCCGCCCCTCCTCTGCTACGGACTCGCGGTCGAGGACCCAGAGACCGGCGCGAAACTGTCGCTGTCGGGCGACACGAGTTACGGCGTCCCCGAGGACTCGAAGGCCGTGCTGTCGGACCCCGACCTGTTCCTCGCCGACGGCATCGTCCCGGCGTCGCTCTGCAAACACCACCCGCTCGGCGGGAAACACCACGACGAGGCCGGCGTCCCGCGGACGTTCGGCACGAAGCACATGACGCGGGAGGGGGCGCTCTCTCTCGCCGAGGAACTGAACGCCGCGCGAACCCGCCTCGTCCACACCGCGCACTACTACCCCGTCGAGGAGGCGTTCGAGGAACCGCTGGCCGTGGACGGCGAGCAGTACGACCTGTAGCGGCGGCGCGAACCGGAACGTTTTGACCGCCGCGCGCGCACCGGCAGTCATGAGCGACGTTCTCAGCCGCCTCCAGACCGCGATTCCGATGGCCCTCGTCGGGGGCGTCGTCTACACCGGCGTCTCGTACGCGGTGGACGGCCGCGTCGACTTCGTCGGCGGCGCGGTGTTCATGCTCGTGTTCGGGTTCGTCGTCACCGTCGGACTGGTGTACGCCGACCGGAGCGAGGAGTGAGACGGAACCGAGCGACGCGTGTCACAGGAACCGGTCGAGGCCGCTCTGCCGCCGCGCGACGCCCGCGGGGTCGCGCACCCACGGCGTCCGGTCGTCGCGGAGTGCGGCGGCGTCGAGCGCCGACGGGTCGCCCGACTCGAACGCCCGGCAGTCCGCGCCGCAGTCGCGGCCGGGTTCGACGACGCAGTCGAACGCCGCGCAGTAGGGACGCCCGTCGTCGGTCGCACGCGCGTTCGCGCACGGCGGCAGGTCGTACGTCCGCCAGCCCTTGCCGTACGTCCGCTCTGCGACCCGCAGTCGCGCCCGTCGCTTCTCCGCCGCCGAGACGACGGACACGTCGGTCCGGAGGGGGCGTTCGGCCGCGAGTTCGACGCCGGCGGCGTCGGAATCGAGCGGCGTCGGCTCCCGGACGACCGTTCGGTCGCCCGTCGCGGGGTCGAATCGCCAGACGCCGACGGCCGCAGGGATGCGGTTCAGGTGCGCGCGAGTGACGTAGCTCTCCGTGGCGAGAATCACCTCGTCGAACAGGCCCAGTGAGACGTCCGTGCGGAGTTGGCGCTCCAAATCGCCCGGGTCGCCGAGGTCCGGTTTGTTCTCGACGCCGACCAGTCGGCCGAACCAGTCGTCGGGGTAGCGCGTCGTCCGGCGGACGTACTCGCGCCCGCCGCGCCACTCCGACTCGAAGAAGCCGACGTCGACGGCCCCGTCGACGGCGTCTCTGGCGGCGTCGCGGTGGCAGTCGAACGCGTCGCGCCAGAACACCGCCTCGCCGACGCCCACGTCGCTGGTGATGGCGCGATGGGGAATCGACGCTTCGGTGACGGCCGCGCGAGCCTCGAAGGCCGGCCCGGGGACGACGCCGCAGACGTCGACGATGCGGCGGCCCGGGGCGGCGACGGCGGCGCCGAGTTGCCGACCGAGCACCCACTCCGTGGTCTGTTCGAGGTGCGAACAGAGCGCTACCTCGAAGGCGAACTCGCGCGGACGGTCGGTCCCTGCGGCCACGTACCGCCACCTGCGCGTGGCGCGGACAAAAGGGACACGAATACACTCAATTATCCGTCAGTTCACGGAAAACTACTTGAACGAGTGGGCGAGAACGTCCCGCATGGATGGGGAGCAAGGGCAGAGACCCGACCGGAACGACCGAACCGACAGCGACGGGCGCAGACGCGGCAGACGCGCGTTCCTCGGCCTCACGGCCGCCGCGGGCGTCTCCACGCTCGCCGGGTGTAGCACCACGTCGGGGACGGTGAGCGCGGCGCGACGGCCGCCGAGCGTGCCGGAGAGTCGGCTGGCCGAGGGGGGATGGGAACAGGTAGACGACGTGACACGGGACCCGGCGTTCGAGGAGTCGTTCGGGCCGGTGACGGTGACGGCGGCCACGCGGACGCTCCTGTACGAGGACGCCGCCCTCCGCGCGGCGATAGCGGAGAAGACGCTCGGACAGGCGGCCACGCAGTTCTCGACGTTCTTCGCCTCGCGCGTGACGTTCGACCCCGACCTGACGAGTCTCCCCGCCGGCGCGGGGCGGCAGCAACTGCTCGACCAGGTGGAGTCGCAGTCGCGGACGCAGTTCCGGAACCGACTGCAGGAGGCCGGACTCGCACCCGTCGAACGGGTTGACACGGGGACGTTCGACGTGGCCGGCGGCGCGTCGGCGCGCCTGACCGAGTACGAGGCGACGTTCGCGTTCGAGGGGTTCTCCGTCGGCGTCGGCGAGGAGGAGATAACCATCGAGGGCGGCGAGATAGCCGTCTCGGGGCACCTCGCGGCGTGGATCGCGAACGACTCCGTCCTCGTCGCCGGCGGAGCTTTCCCCGCCGAGAACTTCGCCCGCGCGGTGACGAAGTCGCCCTCGGAGGCAATCGAACTCAGCGTCGACATCGACCTCGGCCTGACGCCGGCGGCGTACCGCGAGGAACTGTTCGGTCTGATGCGCCGCGTCGAGTAGCGCCGCGCGACGGGGTCGAACTCCGCCGTCTCGCGCGGTCGGACGTGTCGCGGGACCACACAGCGCACGCTCCGCGTCGCGAGAACAGCAACTTTATCAGTCGTTCGGGGCGAAACTTCCCCAAGATTACTCTCAGGAGGTCAATGGTGACACAAAACCCACAACAACCGGAGGTGAACATCGGACTGGTCGGTCACGTAGACCACGGCAAGACGACGCTCGTGCAGGCGTTATCGGGCTCGTGGACGGACCAGCACTCCGAGGAGATGAAACGCGGCATCTCCATCCGCCTCGGCTACGCCGACGCGACGTTCCGACAGATTCCCGGCGCCGACCCGCCGGAGTGCTACACCGTCGAGGAGACGGACGAGGACGGCAACGAGACGGAGGTCCTGCGCACCGTCTCGTTCGTCGACGCGCCCGGTCACGAGACGCTGATGGCGACGATGTTGTCCGGGGCGGCCATCATGGACGGCGCCGTCCTCGTCGTGAGTGCGACCGAGGAGGTGCCGCAGGCGCAGACCGAAGAGCACCTGATGGCGCTGGACATCATCGGCATCGACAACATCGTGGTCGCGCAGAACAAGGTCGACCTCGTGGACCGCGACCGCGCGGTCGAGAACTACGAGCAGATTCAGGAGTTCGTGAAGGGCACGGTGGCCGAGGACGCACCCATCGTCCCCATCAGCGCCCAGCAGGAGGTGAACATCGACCTCCTCATCGACGCCATCGAGCGCGAGATTCCGACGCCCGAACGCGACGAGACGAAGGCCGCGCGGATGTTCACCGCTCGCTCGTTCGACATCAACCGCCCCGGGACGACGTGGGAGGACCTCTCCGGCGGCGTCATCGGCGGGTCCGTCGTCGAGGGGAAACTGACGAAGGGCGAGGAACTCGAACTCCGCCCCGGCCGAGAGGTCGAAGAGGGCGGGCAGACCGAGTGGAAGCCCATCACCACCGACATCCGGTCGCTGCAGGCGGGCGGACAGATGAGCGACGAGGTCCGCCCCGGCGGCCTCTGCGGCGTCGGGACCGGTCTCGACCCCAGTCTGACGAAGGGTGACGCCCTCGCCGGTCAGGTCGCGGGCGAACCCGGGTCGCTGCCGCCGACGCGCGAGGAGTTCACGATGGACGTGGAACTGCTCAACCGCGTGGTCGGCGAGGACGAGGAGACCGTCGAGGAGATTTCGACGGGCGAACCGCTGATGCTCACCGTGGGCACGGCGACCACCGTCGGCGCGGTGACGAGTGCGCGCACGGGCGAGGCCGAAGTCTCGCTGAAGCGCCCCGTCTGCGCCGCCGCCGGTGCGAAGATAGCCATCAACCGCCGCGTCGGCGCGCGGTGGCGACTCATCGGTATCGGGACGCTGAAGTGACGACAGAGACACGACACCGGACGGACAGCGAGGCTGACGCGGGCGGTGACGCAGCGACGACGACGGTCGTCCTCGACACCAACGCGCTGATGATGCCCGTCGAACTCGACGTTCGCCTGTTCGACGAACTCGACCGACTGCTCGCCGCGAACGTAGACCTCGTGGTGCCGGCGCCCGTCGTCGGGGAGTTAGAGAAACTCTCCGCGGGTGCCGGGACCGAGGGCGTCGCTGCGAGCGTCGGGTCGGACCTCGCGGCCGACCGGTGCCGTGTCGTCGACACCGACGCGACGTACGCGGACGACGCCGTGGTCGAACTCGCCGAACGCGGCTTCGACTGCGTCGTTACGAACGACAAACCCCTTCGCGACCGACTGCTCGAACGCGGCGTACGGGTAATCGGTATAAGGGGGCACCACAAACTGGACATAACAGAGCCTTAGCACTACGATGTACAAACGGGTACGACTCAAAGACACAGTGGAGGTTCCGCCGGAGCATCTCGCTGACGTGACCCCGCAACGGGTCAAGCGACTCCTGCAGGACAAACTTGAAGGACGGATGGACGAAGACGTCGGGAGCGTCGTGAGCGTCACCAACGTTCACGACATCGGCGAAGGGACGGTTCTCCCCGGGCGCGCGGGCGTCTACTACGAGGCCGAGTTCGACGCGGTCACCTTCGACCCCGACATGCAGGAGGTCATCGACGGACAGGTCGTCGAAGTCGTGGAGTTCGGTGCCTTCGTCGGCATCGGCCCCGTCGACGGGCTGCTACACGTCTCGCAGATCTCCGACGAGTACCTCGCCTACGACGGCGAGAACCAACAGCTCGCCTCGACGGAGTCGAACCGCACGCTCGCCGTCGGCGACTCCGTGCGCGTTCGCGTCGTCACCAAGAGCATCGACGAACGCAACCCGCGCGACTCGAAGATCGGTCTCACGGCGAAACAGCCCGGCCTCGGCAAACACGGCTGGCTGGAGTCGGACCGACAGGCCAGCGAGGCCGCGACCGAAGCGGAGGGTCGATAGATGGCCAAGCCGCGTCTGGCCTGCCGCGAGTGCCACTACATCAACATGCCCGACTCGCAGGCGTGCGAGAGTTGCGGGTCGTCCAGCCTCACCGAGGACTGGGCGGGGTACGTGGTCATCACCCACCCCGAGGAGAGCGAAATCGCGACGGAGATGAACGTGACCGAAGCCGGCGGCTACGCGCTGAAGGTCAGATAGGCGGATGCTCCGGCTTCCAGCGGACCTGCGCGGCGAGTTCAAGGAGCCGTTCGGCTCGCTCTACACCGACACCGAGGCGTTGCTGGCGGACGCCGGAACGCCGCTCGTCGCCGTCGGCGACGTGGTCACCTACCACCTGCGGACGGCCGGTCGGGTGCCGGACGTCGCCGTCGTCGACGGCCTGACGAAGCGGTCGGCCGTCGACGAGGCGGTGCGGCGGGAGCTGTCGGACCCCGAGTCGCGACTGGACGTGGCGAACCCCGCGGGCGAGATAACCGGCGCGCTCGCCGACGCCCTCGTCGACGCCCTCGCCGCGGACGGCCCCGTGACCGTCGTCGTCGACGGCGAGGAGGACCTGGCGACGCCGCCGGCCGTCGTCGCCGCGCCCGTCGGAGCCAGCGTCGTCTACGGCCAACCCGACGAGGGAATGGTGCTGGTCGAAGTGACCGACGAGGCGAAGGCCGAGATGCGGTCGCTGCTCCGGC
The DNA here is from genome assembly GCF_900112175.1 of Halogeometricum rufum. Lineage (NCBI taxonomy): Archaea > Methanobacteriati > Methanobacteriota > Halobacteria > Halobacteriales > Haloferacaceae > Halogeometricum > Halogeometricum rufum. Next base: position 991,521 of record NZ_FOYT01000002.1, read on the forward strand.
GGATGGACGGGGACGCGGCGGCGTTGCTCTCGCGTCTCGAACCGTGAGTGCCGACGCCGGCGAACGGCAAACGGAGACGAGAGTCCGGCTCTCGGGTCGTCTCGGCCCTTCGAAATCCTTTTACTCCTTTCGAGTGGAGATTAGCCCAACTGACTATGGAAATCGAAGTCATCTCCGAAGACGAGAACCCCATGTTGCACCGAACGGACGTTCGGTTCGAAGTCGTCCACGAGGAAGCCACGCCCTCCCGTCTGTCCGTCCGCGACAGCCTCGCGGCGAAACTGAACAAGGACTCCGACGAAGTCGTCATCCACGCGCTCGACACGAAGTTCGGCATGCGCAAGACGGCCGGCTACGCGAAGGTGTACGAGTCGCCGGAGTTCGCCCGCGACGTCGAACAGGACTACATGCTCGACCGGAACAAGATCGAAGCCGAAGACGGCGAACCCGAGGCGGAAGCCGAGGAAGCCTGACTCGGCCTCGCATCTCGCAGTCACTTCGTTCTCGATGCGCATCGTAGGTATCGAAGGCACCGCGTGGGCCGCCAGCGCCGCGCTCTTCGACACGGCGACCGACGAGGTAATCATCGAATCCGACCCGTACCAGCCCGACAGCGGCGGCATCCACCCGCGCGAGGCCGCCGAGCACATGGGCGAGGCCATCCCCGCCGTCGTCGAGACGGTGCTGGACCGCGCCGCCGAGACGGCCGACGGCGACGGCCCCGCCGTCGACGGCGTCGCGTTCTCGCGCGGCCCCGGACTCGGCCCGTGCCTCCGCATCGTCGGCACCGCCGCTCGCGCACTCGCTCAGACGCTGGACGTCCCGCTGGTCGGCGTCAACCACATGGTCGCCCACCTCGAAATCGGGCGCCACGGCTCGGGGTTCGACTCCCCGGTCTGTCTGAACGCCTCCGGAGCGAACGCGCACCTCCTCGGCTACCACAACGGCCGGTACCGCGTCCTCGGGGAGACGATGGACACCGGCGTCGGCAACGCCATCGACAAGTTCACCCGACACGTCGGCTGGACCCACCCCGGAGGACCGAAAGTCGAGGCGGCCGCGGAGGACGGCGAGTACTGCGACCTGCCGTACGTCGTGAAGGGGATGGACTTCTCGTTCTCGGGCATCATGTCAGCCGCGAAGGACGCCTACGACGACGGCGTCCCCGTCGAGGACGTCTGTTTCGGCCTGCAGGAGACGATATTCGCCATGCTGACCGAAGTCGCAGAGCGTGCGCTGTCGCTGACCGGGACGGACGAACTCGTCCTCGGCGGCGGCGTCGGCCAGAACCAGCGGTTGCGGGAGATGCTCGCGGAGATGTGCGAGCAACGCGGCGCGGCGTTCTACGCGCCCGAACCGCGGTTCCTCCGCGACAACGCCGGGATGATAGCCGTCCTCGGCGCGCGGATGCTCGCCGCGGGCGACACCCTGGCCGTCCCCGACTCGTCGGTGGACCCGAACTTCCGCCCCGACCAGGTGCCGGTGACGTGGCGCGACGACGAGGAGTCCGTCGCCCGCGACCCGACAGCCGCGGACGAGATTCGCGGCGCGGAGGCGACGGTGACGTTCGAGGACGGCACCGTCGTCAAGCGCCGGGTGCCGAAGACGTACCGCCATCCGGAACTGGACAACAGACTGCGCACGGAGCGAACGCGCGCGGAGGCACGCCTGACGAGTCTGGCCCGTCGCGCCGGCGTCCCGACGCCGGTGATACGCGACGTGGACCCAGCCGAGGGCGTCATCGTCTTCGAGGCGGTCGGCGAGACGGACCTCGCGGGCGCGTTGACCGAGGCGCGGTGTCGGCGGGTCGGCGAGCACCTCGCCACCATCCACGACGCCGGGTTCGTCCACGGGGACCCGACGACGCGCAACGTCCGGGTGGACGACGACCGGACGTACCTCATCGACTTCGGACTGGGCTACCACACGGGCCACGTCGAGGACCACGCGATGGACCTGCACGTGTTCGGCCAGAGCGTCGAGGGCACCGCGGACGACCCCGAACCCCTCCTGCGCGCGTTCGAGGACGGGTACGCCGCCGTCGCACGCGCGGACGAGGGCGAGTCGTTCGACCCGGACTCGGACGCGCTGACGCGCCTCCGGCAGGTCGAGGGGCGCGGTCGGTACCAGTAGCGCTCGGGGGGAGCGGTCGGGTCCGTTCGTCGCCGGGTCAGTCGTCCGCGCGTCTCGCCTCGGCGTCCGTCGGGCGGCGGCGAACCACCGCGTCCTCGTCGACGAGGTAGGTGAACGACTGGGTGAACCAGTCGGCGTGGGTCCGGACGGGCGTCCCGTTCTCCGCCGGCATCGCCTCGTACTCGGCGTACGCCGTGCAGGCGACGACGGCGACGTAGCCGACGTCGCGTTCGTCCAGCCAGCGAACCTCGCAGTCGGAGACGTGCGCCTCGTAGTTCTTGTTCGGGCCGGGGTACATCTCGTTGTACACCCACCGGCGTTCGTACGTCGTCAGGTAGGGACGAAGCGACTCCGCGGTCAGTTCCGCGGGTCGTTCGGGCGGCGACTTCGGCCCCTCGGGGAACGGCGTCGACCGATCCGGGAGCGGCGTGTACGCGGCCGCGGCGGTGGCAGTCGTCTCCGACGGCGACCCGGTGTCGGGCGCGTCGGTGTCGGGCGCGTCGGTGCCGGGCGCGGCGCCGCCGAGGCACCCCGCGAGGAGGAACAGTGCGGCGACGGCGAGAGTCGAACGCGTGGAGGGCATCGCGTGCGACCGGTCGGCCAACAGCGATAAGTGCTTTCTGCGGGACGACGCCGCCTCGGCGACTCCAGACGGTGCAGCTACACCAAAACGATTTATCCGGCGCGGGCGTACCGACTCCACATGGCAGACAAACCGCAGAAAGGAGAAATTCTCGGCGTGCCGTACAACTTCGAGCGCCCGTCGCTCGGCCGGATGCTCTCGTCGTACTGGAAGCCCGGCGAGAAGATGCTCGTGAAGAAGCCGTTCGGTATCGGCTACACGCTGAACCTCGCGAACTGGCGGTCGTGGGTCGTCGTCGTCGTCGTCGGTGCCCTCCTCTGGCAGGAGCGCAGTTCCTCCGCCACGGGACCGGACCTCGAAGACGAGGACGAGGACGACGGACCCGTCGAAGTCATCGTCGACTGAGGACCGACGCGACGCACCTGCTCTCGCGTCCGCACCGTCGCTCGCGGCCGTCGACCCCGCCGCGTCGCGGACGCGACGCCGACCGACGCATCTTTCTCCGAACCCGCGCGACAGGCGAGTAGATGCTTCGCTACGTCACGACGAACCCGGGAAAGGTGCGAGAGGCCCTGCAGTACCTCGACGACGGCGTCGAGCAGTTGGACTACGACTACACGGAGGTGCAGGCGTCCGAACTCGGCCCCATCGCGGCGCACGGGGCGCGCGAGGCGTACCGCCACGCGAACGAACCCGTCCTCGTGGACGACGCCGGCCTGTTCGTCGACGGTTTCGACGGCTTCCCCGGCCCGTACTCGTCGTACGTCGAGGACACTCTCGGCGTCGAGGCGGTGTCCCGACTGGTCGCGAGCGAACTGGAGGACCCCCGCCGGGCGTCGTTCGACTGCGTCCTCGCGTACTGCGACGGCGCGGGGTTCGAGGCGTCGCCGGACCCCGTGGACCGCGACGACCGGACGGCCGCGGCCGCCCGCGGTGCCGAACAGGGTGACGAGGAGACGGAGGCCCTGCCGGTGAAACTGTTCACGGGCACCGTCCGCGGGCGCATCGTCGCCCCGCGCGGCGAGGGCGGGTTCGGCTACGACCCCATCTTCGAACACGAGGGGACGACGTTCGCGGAGATGGACGCGGAGGCCAAGAACGCGATTTCGCACCGCGGGCGGGCGTTGGCGAAGTTCGGGGAGTGGTTCGCCGAGCGAACGCAGTGAGCGAGGCGAACCTCGATGGACGAGCGAAGCGAGTCCATCGGTGGTCCCGGAGCGAGCAGTGCGAGTGAACGGGAGACGGCGAACGCAGTGAGTCGACGAGTACGCCGGCGAACCGAACTCGTTACGCGCGGCGGCCCAGATGGAAGAAGACCCCCCAGAGGAACGACAGGCCGACCATGACGACGAGCGACCCGGCGAACTGCTCCGTGACCGGCAGCGACGCCCCGGTGACGCGTCTGAGGAGGCCGACGGCGAGAAGCGACGCCTCGCCGAGCGACGGGACCACGGCCCAGAGATACTTCGACAGTAACGACCCCACCACGAGCGTCGAGAACCCCGCGAGTGCGTGTGAACCGCCCGTCTTCGCTGGCATAACTGTATACGATACTGACTGACTCGGTGGTTAACAAGTTTTGGGAGCGGCGTCACTCCCGCGGGTCGGCGTCCGGTCCCGGGTAGTCGCCGCCGACGACTTCCTCGTACAGGCTCGCCGCGTCGAACAGGGTGGCGAACGCCCGCGGTTCGCGGACGCTCACGGGGAATCGACCGCCGAGCGTCGTCGCCGCGCGGGCGGAGGTGAGACGGCCGTCGAACGTGAGGACGTGCATCGCGCCGCCCCGGTAGGCCGACCCGAGTGCCGGGTGGTCGCCCGCGGGGTGGGAGACGGGGTCGCGCCACGCCTCGACGCGCGTTCGCCAGTCGGCCGCGAGTTCGGCGTCCGCGAGTTCGGCGACGACGGACTCGGCGTCGTCGAGGAGAGGGTCGCTGGCCACGAGCGTCGTCCACGAGTGCGCCCGGAGGTGGTCGAGGGCGTCGCGGGCGTCGCCATCGACGAGGAGGTCCGCGGCGAGGACGTCCGCGTCGGCGACGACGCGCGCCGGACTCGGGTCGGGGTCAGTCATCGCCCTCGCGCCGCCGGCGGAGCGTCTCGCGAATCGTCTCCTCGTCCGTCTCGAACGGCGCCGCCCGGTCGAACAGCGTGGCCCACGTCTCCATATCTGCCGGTAGGGTCGTGTGGGGAAAGAAACGTGACGGTTCCGTGAGCGACCGCTGTGGCAACTTCGGACGGTTTCTCTCGGTCGGTCGGAGACGCTCACGTACCGTCTCGCGATTACGCCGACTACCATAGCTTTATTTCGACTACGCCCATCGATGTGTCCATGACGATACAACGCCGACGGTTCCTGCAGGCGACGGGGGCGGGGACGCTCGCGGCGCTGGCGGGGTGCACCGGAGAGGACGGCGAGAACGCGCAGACGCAGGCGGAGTCGACGGACGGGAGCGCGACGGCCGACGCCGCGGGGCAGTCGGAGCCGTCGGGCGACGCGGAGTTGACGCTGGCGACGACGACGAGCACGTACGACACCGGCCTGCTCGACGCGCTCAACCCCGTGTTCGAAGAGCAGTTCGGCGCGACGGTCAAGACCATCCCGCAGGGGACGGGCGCGGCCATCGAGACGGCCCGCAACGGCGACGCGGACGTCATCCTCGTCCACGCCCGCGGCGCGGAGGACGAGTTCCTGCAGGACGGCTTCGGCGTCAACCGTCGCGACGTGATGTTCAACGACTTCGTCGTCGTCGGCCCGCCGGACGACCCCGCCGGCGTCGGCGGGATGTCGTCGGCGACGGAGGCGTTCGCCACCATCGCGGAGACGGAGTCGACGTTCGTCTCCCGCGGCGACGACTCGGGGACGAACAAGAAGGAGCTGAACATCTGGGAGGCGTCCGGTGTCGACCCGTCTGGCCAGTGGTACCGCGCGATAGGCAAGGGGATGGGCGACACGCTGGTGCAGGCCGACCAGTCCGGCGCGTACACGCTCGCAGACAGGGGGACGTATCTGGCGACCAAGGACAACATCGACCTCACTATCCACGTGCAGGGACCGCTGAAGGACGGGCCGACCATCCTGAAGAACCCCTACGGCGTCATCCCGGTCAACCCCGCGAAGTACGGCGACGTGAACTACTCGCTGGCGATGGCGTACGCCGGCTTCCTCACCGGACCGCAGGGGCAGGAGATAATCGACGGCTACACCGCCAACGGGTCGCAGTTGTTCTTCCCGAACGCGCTGGCGGAGGAACCGCAGTTCGGCCAGTACGTCCCCGAGGACTGGGACGGCTCCTCGCAGTCGCAGGAGGACCTCCGGTTCGAGCACTGGGTCGACGCCGTCGTCCCCGAGGACTTTTAGTCGGACGGGGGCAGAGGCTCACCCGTGCTCGTCGGTACGCTGTTCGGCGACCTGAACACGCAGTACCTCGTCAGCATCACGCTCGTCTCGCTGTACGTGAGCACCGTGGCCGTCGCCGTCAGCACCGCCGTCAGCCTCCCCGTGGCCGTCGCCGTCGCGTTCGGCGACTTCCGCGGTAAGTCGGCGCTCACCTCCGTCATCTCGACCGGGATGGGCTTTCCGAGCGTCGTCGTCGGCCTCGTCGTGCTCCTCGCCCTCTCGAACTCCGGACCGCTGGGCGACTTCGAACTGCTGTTCACCCCGCGGGCGATGATCATCTCCCAGACCATCCTCGCCACGCCCGTCGTCCTCAGCGTCTCGCTGTCGGCCGTCGAGTCCGTCGGCGACGACCTGCGCGAGGCGGCGTTCGGGACGGGCGGGACGACGACGGACGTCGGACTGGTCGTCCTGCGCGAGGCGCGGTACGGCATCGTCACGGCCGTCCTCGCGGGCTACGGCCGCGCCATCAGCGAAGTCGGGTCGGTGCTCATCGTCGGCGGCAACATCGTCTTCTCCGACCAGACCTCCTACACGCGGACGCTCACGACGGCCATCACCGTCGAGGCGCGGAAGGGCAACGTCGAGACGGGACTGGCCCTCGGCGCCATCCTCCTCGTCCTCGTCCTCGGCGTGAACGCCGTCGGGTCGCACCTCCGCGACCGGACGCCGGGCAAGCGAACCGCCGGCGACCGGTCGAGTTCGGTCGGAACGTCGCTGGGCGGAGGTGACGGCCGATGAGCGAAGCCCGCGAGGTGGCGGCCGCCGGAGACGGGCGGAGCGACGACGGGTCGACCGGCGGCCTGCGCCTCGCCGCGCGCGGCGTCACGCACGGCTTCGAGGGCGAGACGGTCTTCGCCGACGTGGACCTCGCGGTGGAACCGAACGAGGTGCTGGCCGTCGTCGGCCCCTCGGGGAGCGGGAAGACGACGCTGCTCCGCCTCCTGGCCTGCTTCGAACCGCCGGCCGCGGGCGTCGTCACCGCGAACGACCGCGAGGTGTGGGCGATGACGGACGAGGAACGCCTCCGCGTCCGTCGACGCCTCGGGATGGTGTTCCAGCACCGGAGCCTGTTCTCGGCCACCGTGGCGTCGAACGCCGCCTACGGCCTGCGCGTCCGCGCCTCGTGGGGCGAGCGGATTCGCGCCGCCGTCCGCGGGTTCCTCGGCTCCGCGGAGACGCCGCGGGCGGCCGAGGAGGCCCTGCGGACGGTCGGCATGGCCGAGAAGGCGGACCGACACGCGGCGTCGCTGTCGGGCGGCGAGGCCCAGCGCGTCGCCATCGCGCGCGCCCTCGCCCCCGAACCGGACGTGTTGCTGTTCGACGAACCCACGTCGAACCTCGACCCGCGGAACACGGCCATCGTCGAGGAGGCGGTTCGCGCCGCGAGAGACCGGGGCATGGGCGTCTGTCTCGCCACGCACGACATGCAACAGGCGCGGCGCGTCTCCGACCGGACGGCGGTCCTCCTCGGCGGCGAGATAATCGAGTGCGGCCCGACGGCGAAGGTGTTCGAGGCCCCCACGGACTCGCGGACCCGCGAGTTCCTCGACGGCGAACTCGTCTACTGAGCCGGCGGCTGCGGGCTTTTTGTGCTGCGTCGCGTTGAGACGCTCATGGACGACTCGTTCGACGCGCACCTCGACGCCGGCGACGTCTCCTTCGACGGGTCGGACGCGCGCCTCCTCGCGACCATCGGCGACGCGGGGTCGGTCAGCGCCGCCGCCGCGGAACTCGGTCGGTCGCGCGCGCGGTGTCTGACCCGGCTCCGCGAACTGGAGGACGCGCTGGGTCCGTTGGTCGAACGGCGACGTGGCGGGTCCGGCGGCGGCGGCAGCGAACTGACCGACGAGGCGCACGACCTGTTGGGCCGATTCGACCGCCTGCAGGCCGCGCTGTCCGGGACCGCGGACGTGCCGGAGACGGTCGTCTCGGGCGTCGTCGAGACCGTCGAGGGGGAACTGTGTGCGGTCGAGACGGCCGCGGGGACGATTCGCGCCGTCGCCACCGAACCCGCGCGCGCGGCGGGGACGTCGGTGACCGTGAGCGTGCGCGCCGACGCGGTGACGCTGCACGAACCCGACGACGCGCCGGACGAGGACGCGACGAGCGCGCGAAACCGCCTCGCGGGGACCGTCGAGAGCGTCGAACGCGGCGACGCCGTCGCCACCGTCGCCGTGGACGCCGGACTCACCACGCCGCTTCGGGCGTTCCTCACCGTCGAGAGCGTCCGCCGACTGTCGCTCGCTCCCGGCGCGCGCGTCGTCGCCTCGTGGAAGGCCACGGCGACGCGAGCGACGCCCGCGGCCGTCGAACCGCGGTGAGTCGGCGGGCGGAGCGCGGCGCACCCGACCGGACGGCCGGTCAGAGCGGTTCGACCAGCCGTTCGAGTTCCCGGCGAGCGTCGTCGGACACCGGTCGGAACGGCCGCCGGACCTGCCCGGCGGGCGCGCCGCGGGCGCGCATGGCCGCCTTCAGGCCCGGGACGCCGTGCGTGGCCGTCACCGCGTGGTTGAGTTCGACGATGGCCTCGTTTCGCTCTCGCGCCGCCTCCGAGTCGCCGTCGCGGTGGGCCTCGTAGACGGACGTGGCGGCTTCGGGGGCGACGTTGGCGACGGCGAGGACGCCGCCGGCGGCGCCCGCGTCGAGGGCGTGCGAGAGGACGCCGCCGGACCCGACCATGAGGTCGAAGTCGGCGTCGCGGGTCAGTCGGCGCTCTCGGACGAACGTGGCCACGTCGCCGCTGGAGTCTTTCATCCCCGCGACGTTCGGATGCGTCGCCAGGTCGCCGACGACGGAGACGGGGAGTTTCACGTCCGTGTACGCGGGGACGCTGTAGAGGTAGACGGGAATCTCGGCCTCGTCGGCCAAGTCGCGGTAGTAGGCCTCCAAGGCGGCGTCGTCGTGGGAGTAGTAGAACGGCGTGACGACGAGGGCGGCGTCGGCCCCGGCGGCCGCGGCGTCGGCCGTCGCCCGTCGGGTCTCCTCGTAGCCCGGGGAGCCGGTGCCGGCGAGGACGGGGACGCTCGCCTCGTCGACGACGACTTCGACGACGCGAGCGCGCTCTTCGGCGGTCATGAGTTCTGCTTCGCTGTTCGACCCGCACGGGACGAGGAAGTCGACGCCGCGGTCCTCCACCCACGCGACCAGTTCGCGGAGGCGAGTCTCGTCTACGGTTCCGTCGTCTGCGAACGGCGTCACGAGTGGGGGTCCGATACCTTGCATCGGGCGAACGTCACCCGGCAGCGTCATGTAGTTTTCCCGCGTCAGCGCGTGGTCACTCGTCCGTCTGACACGGATTTAAGTTCCGCGACGAGTACCGTCTCGGTGGGCGCGCTAACTGACGGCCTCAGTTCCCATCCTCCCACCCGCGCGCCCGGCACACCCACCCCCGGTTCGGCATTCCGGCCGTTTGGTGACGGCGTCGCTCCCCCGTGACGCCGCACCGTTTACGCGTTCCCCCCTTCAGTCTCCGTTCTCGCCGAGCAGGATTGTTCGCACCTCCGCCAGTCCGTCCTCCTCGACGAGGAGCGCCATCTGGTCGCCCGATTCCACCGTCGTTCCGGGAAACGGGATGGTCATCGGCTCTCTCGACCGACCGTGCGCGTAGATGCGACCGACCGACCCGAGGTCGATGTCCGCGACTTTCCGGCCGACGACGGGCGCGCCCTCGGGGACGACCACCGTCGAGATGCGGAGCCCCTCCGTCAAATCGCCGATGGCGTCGAAGTTACCGCCGAGGAGGGCCGTCTTCGCGCCCGCCGCGCCGAGACGTTCGGGGTAGATGACCTCGTCGACGTCGTCGGCGTAGCGTTCGTATATCTCCTGTCGGTAGTCCTCGCTCACGCGCATGACCGCGCGACAGCCGAACTCCTTGCCGACCATGCAGGCCGCGAAGTTCACGTTCGGGTCGCCGGTCAGTCCGCCGACGGCGTCGGCGTCCTCGACGCCGGCGCGGCGAAGCACGGACTCGTTGCTCCCGTCGCCCGCCACCACCGCGAACCCTTCCTCCTCGGCGCGTTCGACCTTCGTCTCGTCGTTGTCCACGACGGTCACGTCGTGACCCTCCTCGCGGAGGACGAGGGCGGTTCGGGCACCGACGCGACCGTACCCCACGATAACAACCTTCATACCCACAGTGGTGGACGCGGGACGGATTAAAACCCACAGTCGCCGCCGGGACCGGTCAGTCGGCACGACCGTCGCCCGGCACGACCATCGTCCGGCGCGACGAACACGCGTTACGACTGCCGTTCGCCGTCCCCGGCGTTCGGGCGAGCCTCCTCCAACCGCTGGTGGAGCGAGTCCACGAGGCCGGAGAGCGTCTCCGTCCCGAACAGAGCCACGAGTACCGCGCCGACGGTGTCGAACACCAGGTCCGTGATGGTGTCGGCGAGTCCGTACTGGACGAGGATGGCTTCGACGCCGAGATAGTCCGCGGCGAGACGGGCGAAGAACTCCAGCACCTCCCAGACGACGCCGAGAGCGAGCGTGAACGTGAGGATGAAGACGAACATGAACCGCGGCGGGAGGTACACCGCCTCGCTGTACTTGTCCACGGCGCGGGCCGACGCGTACCCGACGGCGGCGACGAGCATCGCCGACAGCGTGTGCGTCAGGTGGTCGTACCACCACAGGCCGTCGTACAGGCCGACCATCCCGACGGCGTGAAGCAGGACGGCGGTGGTCACCCACAGCGTGAGTCCCGGCGAGAGCCGAATACCCCAGTCGCGGGAGAGAACGGCGGGGAGGTACGTGATGGAGAGGGCCGCCGCGGCGTTGATGACGATGCTCGCGTTCAGCGTGGCGAGACCGAATCCGAGGATGCCGGCGATGGCCAGTCGCATGCCTCCCGCCGCCAGCGAACCCGCGTTGGGAGGGAGACGCCACTTCACACCCTCGCAGAGGCGTCGAAGGGGGATAAATCTCCGTTCGCCCCCGTCGGCGCGTTCGGTCTGACATGTTAGCACACGACGCGTAACCGTTTTTCCGTTGTATAACAGAGGTCAGGGTGATGATGGCAACTACGCACGCCCTCGCAGGGGTCGTGCTCGCCGTCGTCGTCGCGGTGGTGTTCCCCGAGAGCGCCGCGGCGGCGACGCCGATACCAGTGCTCGCCGCCGCGCTCGGCGGACTGTTCCCCGACTTCGACCTCTACGCGGGGCACCGCAAGACGCTGCACTTCCCGGTGTACTTCAGCGCGCTCGCCGTCCCCGCCGTCGCAGTCGCCGCCGTCGCCCCCTCGACGCTCACCGTCTCGGTGGCGTTGTTCCTCGCCGCCGCCGCGCTCCACTCGGCGATGGACGCCCTCGGGGGCGGTCTGGAGCTGAAGCCGTGGCTCGGCACCTCCGAGCGCGCCGTCTACAGCCACTACCACGGCCGCTGGATTCCGCCGCGCCGGTGGATTCGCTACGACGGCGCGCCGGAGGACCTGCTGGCCGCCGGCCTGTTCGCCCTGCCGACGCTGTACGTCTTCGACGGCCCGATTCAACTCGGCGTGTACGCCGCGCTGGGCGTCTCCGCGGTGTACGTGCTGCTGCGGAAGCCGATGGTCGTCGTCGCGCAGACGGCCGTCGACGCGATGCCCGAACACGTGGTCGAACGGATGCCCGAGCGGTTCGTCGAGGACTTCCGGTAACGGCGAGAACGCGGTTTCTGTTCGGTTTTTGCGGTCGTGAGCGGTTTCGGACGTACCTCATCGGTGAGAGTGAGATTACAGAGAAAGTCTACGCCGGAATTTGAACTCACTCACAAATCGGAGATTTGCTCGCTGCTCAAATCACGGGTACGGCTTTCGTTCACTCCGCACCCCTCGCTGTCGCTCGGGGTTCGAGTTCACAGAAAGCCTAGGCCGGGATTTGAACCCGGGCTCTCGTCCTTACCAAGGACGCGCTTTACCGCTAAGCTACCCAGGCACGCATACGCTCGTTGGCCTGATTCGTCTTTAGGCGTTTCGATTCGGGGACGCCGCGTCACGGAGTTTCACGACACGCCTTATCGGTCCGTCGCCGAGGACGGCACCCGGTCGTCGCCGCGACTCGCGACCGATAGCGACGCGATGCGTTCGGCCGTCGCGTCCGAGAAGGCGGCGGTGGCGGGCGGCAGACTGCCCTCGGCGTCGCACTCGCGGGCCAACTCGGCGGCGTACTCCAAGAGCGCGGGCGGGGCGTCGCCGCCGACGGCCGTCGTGCCGGCGACGACGGAGAGCGTGAAGATGTCCGCTTCGAGGTTCCTGTCGAGCGTGTCGGCGTCGTCCTGTCCCTGCCGGAGCGTCTGGTCGCGACCGAACGCGCGGACGACTTCGACCGCCCGCTTGGCGGCGTCCGTCCGTGCGAGGACGTAGAATCCCCGAGAGACGAGGACGTCGGCGGCGAGAATGTCGATGTCGCCGTCGATGTCGCCCTCCTCGGCGGTGAGCCACGGCTCCTCGTGTGTCAGCGTTCGGGTGAGTCGGAGACCCTCGTAGATGAGTTGGACGCCCGCGGCTCGTTCGGCCAGTCCGTCGGCGTCGGCGTCCACGCTCGGGTCGAGCGCACGGGCGCTCAGGACGGTGAGCACCCCGGGGGTCATCGAAGTTTCGTCGAGACGGTCGAACAACACCTCACGGAGGCGGTCAGGCTCGATATCGTCGAGCGCCTCACGCGCGGCATCGCGGGCCCGCACGGCGTCGTCCATTAGCCGAGAGTTACGGCGGCAAGGGCAAAGACCTTTGGAAAACGCGCAGGACAGACGCGCATGATTCGAACGACGGCGGACGGACCGGTGCGCGTCGTGACCATCGACCGCCCGGAGCGACGAAACGCGCTCCGACCCACCGACCTGGACGACCTAGCCGCCGCCGTGAGCGGCGTCGACCCCGCGGAGACACCCGTCGTCTACCTCCGCGGTGCCGACGGGCAGTTCTGCGCGGGCGCGGACCTCGACAGCGTCGCGGACCTCTCGGACCCCGAGGCGTTCGCGCGACGAGGGCAGCGCGTGGCGAACGAAATCAGCGACGCGCCCGCCGTCGTCGTCGCCGGCGTCGACGGCGCGGCCCGCGGCGGCGGCGTCGAGATGGCCCTCGCCTGCGACGTGCGCGTGGCGACGCCGGAGGCGACGTTCGCCGAACCGGGCGTCGAGTTCGGCCTGTTCGGCGCGTGGGGCGGCACCGTCCGCTTGCCCCGCGTCGTCGGCGAGGGCGAGGCGATGGACTTCGCGCTCTCCGGGCGGGTGGTGGACGCCGCGGAGGCCCGCCGGATGGGGCTCGTCTCGCGCGTCGTCGAGAACCCGCGGGCCGTCGCCGACGAGATAGCCGCCAACCGACCGGACGCGCTCCGCGTCGTGAAGGAACGACTCCGGGACGACGCGGACGACGAGGCGCGCGAACGGGCCGAAGCGGCGGCCTTCGCGCGCCTCCACGAGCGATACGTCGACGACATCCGGCGGGCGCGAACGGGAGAGGAAGCAGAGGACGAGGCGTCCGACGGCTGAAGTCGCTCAGATGAAGTCGCTCAGAGGTCGAGCGGGTCCGGCGCGGGCGGGGTGTGGCGCTTGTGTTCGCTCCGCTCGTACAGTTCGACGACGCGGTCCACCTGCGCCTCGGTCACGTCGAGGTGCTTCGTCGTCGCGGACTTCGAGAGCGGACCGTCCACGTGCAGGGCGAGGATGGCGTCCAGCGTGTCGTAGTCCATCCCCATCTCCTCCTCGTCGGTCTGGCCGGACCACATCTCCGCGGAGGGCGTCTTCATCACGAGGTCCTCTGCGACGCCGACGTGGGCGGCCAATTGCCGGACCTGCTGCTTGTAGAGGTTGCCGATGGGGTTGCAGTCCACCGCCTGGTCGCCGTACTTCGTGAAGTAGCCCGCCAGCGCCTCCGAACGGTTGCCCGTCCCGAGGACCACCTTGTTCTCGTGGTTGGCGACGAAGTAGTTCAGGACGCCGCGGACGCGGACGTAGACGTTCCCGGCGGCCATCCGGTCGTCGGCCGCCTCGGGGAACGTGTCGAAGAACGTCTCGGCGATGGGCTGAATCTCGACGACGTCGTACTCGATTCCCAACTCCTGGGCGACGCGTTCGGCGTCGCTCATGTTCTCGTCGGTGTTGACGACGCTCGGCATCACCAGTCCGTGCAGGTTCTCCGTCCCGAGCGCTTCGACGGCGAGATAGGCCGTGGTCGTGCTGTCGATGCCGCCCGAGAGGCCGAGAACGGCCCCCTCGGCGCCGGCGTCGTCGACCACGTCGCGGATGAACTGCAGGATGTGCTCGTGCGTCGCTTCGAGTTCGTCGTCCGACAGGCGAAGGTCGAGGGGAGCGGTGTCGCTCAGAACCGTCTGGTCCGTGCTCATCAGTCTACGATAGCACCTCAGAGAACTAATAGACACCCGTCGGCGCGGTTCCGTGGACGCCCGTCCAGTTTCGAGGGGCCGAACTGCCGGGTCGGCGAAACGCTACGTTCAAGTGCGGCGGGGCGATTAGGTGAAGATGCGCGCCGACGGGTCACCGAAGGAAGTGAGGTGACGCCCGGTGCGAACGAAGTGAGCGCCGATGGTCCAATGGTAGGACATTAGCTTCCCAAGCTAATAGTCCGGGTTCAATTCCCGGTCGGCGCACTCCCTGCCGCCGTTCGTCGACCGACGTTTCGGTCGTTTCGCTCCCGAGACTCCCGGTCGGCGCAGTTCTACTCCGAACGAAGTGAGGAGTGAAATCACCGCACCGGAATCGAACCCTACCAGTCGCAGCCGACGAGCGGAGCGAGTCGGACCGTCTGGTTCCGGTTCAATTCCCGGTCGGCGCACTCCCTGCCGCCGTTCGCCGACCGACGTTCACCTCGTTTCCCTCGGTGGAACTCCCGGTCGGCACACTGATTTTTCTCTCTCGACGAGATGAGAGAGGTATGAGCCGAAACGAGGGCGATTCGAGGGGTGAGACGCGGGTCGGTTCGGTCGAGCGCATCCACGTCGCGTCGGGGACGGGCGGCGACCCGGAGTCGCGAGAGTCCGTCAGGGCCGTCGCGGGCCGCGGCCTCGAAGGGGACCGATACTTCGACGGCGACGGCATCTACAACGACCGGGACGACTTGGAGCCGAGTGACGTCACGCTCGTCGAGGCCGAAGCGCTGGCGGCCGCCGCCGCGGACTACGACGTGGAGTTCGAACCGGGCGCGCACCGTCGGAACGTCACGACACGAGGGGTGGCACTCAACCACCTCGTCGGCGAGCGCTTCCGCGTCGGTGAGGCCGTCCTCGAAGGAGTGGGCCTCTGTGAACCCTGCGGCTACATGGAGTCGCTCGCGAACGAACCGGACGCGGCGGCGGCGCTCGAACACCGCGGCGGCCTCGACGCTCGCATCGTCGAGTCGGGGCGCATCGCCGTCGGAGACGACGTGAACTGGTGAGCGACGAGCGCCGACCGGGTCCGAGCGGTTCGCCGGTCTGCGACGCCGACCGAGTCCGAGCGGTTCGCCGATTACGACGCCGACCGGGACGTCGAGCGACAGGCGTCTACTCCGCCGGCGTCCCCGTCCCGCACACGTCGGGTTCGTGTTCGACCCACAGACCGAGTCCGGCGTCGTCGTTCACGCGGGCTTCGAGTCCGTAGCAGTCGAGGTCGCTCTCGGCCGTGCCGAACGTCTTCCACTCGCTCCGGTCGTCGACGCGGAAGTACACCTCGTACGCCGCCTCGGCGGCGTCGTCGGCCCACGGGCCCTCGACGGCGACGGCGGCGGCGTCCTCACCGGCGGCCGAGAGGTCGTACGACGACCAGAAGGCGACTTCGCCGCCGCGTTCGACCAGCACGTGGACCGTGTGGTCGGCGTCGTGGCGGTTCACCACCCGGACGTAGCCGAGACTGGCGGTCCCCTCGGGCCGGTCGTTCTGCGCGTTCACCCCACCACACCCCGCGAGCGCGGAGACGCCCGCCGCAGTCGCGGCGAGGAGTCGGCGTCGCGAGAGCGTGGACTCCCATCCGTTCATGCCTGCGACTATTCGTCGGAGGTGAAAAGCATTCGCGTCGGAGAGAGTCTGTTTTCCGGACGCGTTCAGTCGAGGTACGGCCCGAACGCGCGCGAGTCGAAGAGGGCCAACAGGTCGGCCGTCGCGTCGGCGTCGAACCGGAGGACGCGCCGCCACCACGGCCCCCGCCCCGAGTCGTTCGAGAGGTCGGTGACGATGCGGTTCGCGTCGGCGCCCGCGTCGGGCGAGGAGAGCGGAACCACGCGGTCGAACAGGCGCGAGCGGTCGG
This sequence comes from Halogeometricum rufum, assembly GCF_900112175.1. Lineage (NCBI taxonomy): Archaea > Methanobacteriati > Methanobacteriota > Halobacteria > Halobacteriales > Haloferacaceae > Halogeometricum > Halogeometricum rufum. Next base: position 1,007,846 of record NZ_FOYT01000002.1, read on the forward strand.
TGCCGGCGACGAGAACTTCGGCGTCGAACGTCTCGCGCTTGACGTGCGCGTTGTTGGCGAATCGGGCGCGGTCGGTCGCCGGGAGCGACTCGTACCCCTCGCCCGTGACGGCGACGTCGACTTCGAACGCGCCGACGAGGTACGCGCCCCACTCGGGCGCGAGGTAGTCCGCGGCGTCCGTCTCCGGGCCGTCCGCGGCGTCCGTCTCTGGGCCGTCTGCGGCGTCGACTCCGGGATTCCCGTCGGCGTCGCCGCCCACCGTCTCGTGCCGGTCCAGCGTCGCGTAGAACAGTAGCCAGTCGCCCGTGTCCAGACCCGAGAGCGGCCCGGCCTTCACGCCGTGTTCGTCGCCGTAGGTGTAGCGCTCGCAGAACGGGTAGCCGGCGAACTCGGGGTCCAGGTGGACCCGCGCGTCGCGGACGTCGGCGGGCAGTTCGACGGGCGGGTCGATGTCGGCGTACGTCGGTACCGTCGCGTCCGAGCGCGTGGGTTCTCGCTCGGGGATGGGGACGTAGGCGAACGTGCCGTCGGGGTAGACGGGGCCGCGGACGCCCGGAAGCGTGGTGTTGGCGGCGATGTTGATGGCGATGGCGCGGGGCACGCCGGACGTAGGCGGGGCGGGGACTTAGCTCCCACTCGTGAGTCGTGGAGGTGCGCCTCTCGGGGTGCGCCGGCGCACCGGCGCGGCGACTCAGGCGAGTCGGTTCGCGCAGTTCCAGCACCGGTCGAACGTGCGGTCCGGTTCGTTCTCCGTCCCGCAGTGCGGGCAGTAGCGGCCGTCGGACCGACTGTCCGGCCTGTCGGCGGGCGAGTTCGGCGACGCGGCGAGACGCGGCGTCCGCGCGAGGCCGCCGCGTTCGGTCCCCTGTGCAACCGTCCCGTCGGGACGGTCCTCGGAGTCCCCGAACACGCCGTCGTACCCCGTCTCGTCGCCGTTGTTCAGGAGGTACCGATACACCAGTAGCTGGAGTACCGTGAGCCCGATGGCGTAGACGACGATCCAACCCCACGGGTCCATACTGTGGTATCGGTTAGCAAGGTACTTTATCGTTCGGGGGGAGCGCCGTCGCTCTCGGACGCGGCGCGGCGAGGAGGGTGGAGAACGGCTCAGTCGTCGGACCCGGGGTCGGACCCGGAGTCGGACTCGACGGCGTCTGGGGCGTCGGGCGCGTCCGGCGGCGAGAGCGTGCGTCCGAACTCGTCGAACGTGTCGAGTCCGTCGGGGAGGTCGTACGGAATCCGCCGCTCCTCCTGTCGGTTGACGAGGCGGTCCGCGACGGGGTCGGCGACCGACTCCCAGCCGGGTTTGACGCGGATGCTCTCGGCGGGCGTGCCGGCGACGACGTGGTGGGCGGGGACGTCGCCCTGCACGACCGACCGCGCGCCGACGACGCTGTTGGTGCCGATTCGGATGCCGGCGCGGACCATCGCGTCGTAGGTGACGCGGGCGTCGTCCTCGACGACGGTGTGGTAGTTCTCGACTGCGGTCTGGTCCACCACGTCGTGGTCGTGGCTGTAGAGGTGAACGCCGTCGGAGATGGAGACCCGGTCGCCGATGGTGAGTCGCCCGCGGTCGTCGAGGTGGACGTCGTCGTGGACGACGGTGTTGTCGCCGACGGAGATGTTGTGACCGTAGGTGAAGGTGATACCCTTGAAGAACCGGCAGTCGTCCCCGCACTCCTCGAACAGGTGGTCGGCCAGCATCTGTCGGAACCGGAGGGCGAAGTCGACGTTGTCGGCCATCGGCGTCGCGTCGAACTGTCGCCACAGCCACTGCAGGTACTTCGACTCCGTGTATCGGGACTCGTCCTTCTCGGCGTAGTACTCCGACTCCAGCGTGGCGTTGCACGGGTCGTACCCCTGCAGGCGGACCCGTTCGGCCGCCGAGAGGTCCTCGCCCGCCTGCCACCGTTCGTACGCCGCCCGGTCGCCGTGGAGGTCCACGAGCGTCTCTGTGACGACCTCGCACGTGTCCTCCGCCGAGGAGAGCCGTTCGTCCACCTCGTCGATGAACGCCTGCACGTTCCGTTCCGCCTCCGCGGGGAGAGAGACGTGGACTTTCGTCATCGACTCCGGGTTCGCTCCCGCCGAACTAATCCGTTCGGTTGTGTAGCGCCGTCGGCGAACCGCGACCGTCGCCGCGCGAGCCGGGGCACACGATTGACTACCGCGGTAGTAAACAATCGGATACCGACGGGCACTTTACGCAGTTCGGGGAACGGACGGGTATGACCGACGAGGAGCGTCCGGCGGTCCCGACGGACCGACCGGCGTGGACCCGCGACCACGCGGCGCGGTTGCGCCGCGACGAGACGAACGTCACACCGATAATCTACCCGCCCGAGGCGAATCTGGACGAGGACCTGCACGTCTGGGACACGTGGTGGCTCCGCGACCGAGACGGGTCGCCCGCGGAGGTGAACGGCCGCCGCGTCGTCTTCGCCCTCACGGCGTCGTCGAAACTGCTGCCGGGGAAGCGACACGACGTGGCGACGATTCGGTACTTCCACTCGGCGGACGGCGAGTCCTGGGAGACGGGCGGCCGCGTCTTCGAACCCGAGGGGACGCTCGGGTCCCGGCAGTGGGCCGGGTCGGCCCTGCACGACGACGGCGACGTGTACCTCTACTACACCGCCGCGGGTCTGAGCGACGAACCCGAACTCACCTACTCGCAGCGCATCGCCCTCGCGACGGGCGGCACCATCGACGCCGACGACGGCGGGGTCAGTATCGAGGGGCCGTGGGACCACTCGGTCCTCCTCGAACCCGACGGCGAGTGGTACGAACGCGAGGCGCAGAGCCGCGGGATGACGTACACGTTCCGCGACCCGTGGTTCTTCGAGGACCCCGCCTCCGGCGAGACGTACCTGCTGTTCGAGGCGAACACGCCCGTCCCCGAGGGGTCCGACGCCTGCGACGGGGACGCCGCGCGACAGGCGTTCAACGGGAGCGTCGGCATCGCCCACTCGCCGACGGGCGACCCCACCGAGTTCGAGTTGCGGCCGCCGCTTCTGGACGCCGTCTGCGTGAATCAGGAACTCGAACGCCCCCACCTCGTCGTCCGCGACGGGACGTACTACCTGTTCGTCTCCAGCCACCACCACACGTTCGCGCCGGATATCGAGGGCTACGACGCCCTGTACGGGTTCGTCGCCGACGGCCTGCGCGGCGACTACGAACCGCTGAACGGGCACGGGATGATCCTGACGAACCCCGCGAACGCGCCGTTTCAGGCGTACTCGTGGCTGGCGTACGACCACGGCGACGAACTGCTCGTCACCTCCTTCTTCAACTACTTCGACTACGACCGGCCGTCGATGGACGACGTCGCCCTCCTCCCCGAGGACGAGCAGATGCGCCGCTTCGGCGGCACCCTCGCGCCGACGGTGAGGGTGGCGCTTGAGGGGTCCGAGACGCGCGTCCGCGGAACGCTCGGACACGGCCACCTCCCCCTCGCGCGCGAGTCGTTACCGGCGGACCCGTTCGAGGGCGACGTCGGCGCGGAACGCGACCCGTACCGCTACTGACCGCACCGACCGCGCCCCACTCACTCAGTCGCGCGAACGCGCCGGGAACGTCGCGTCGAGTTCCCACGCGTCCATCGACGCGAGTTCGACGGTCCCGCCGACGGCCCGGAGCGACACGCCGTCCGCGTCCGCGCGGGTGGGGTAGACCCGACTCGTCAGACACCGACGTTCGTTCGCGTACAGTTCCAGCACCGACCCGTCGACGAACGCCCGGAGCGACAGCGTCCCGTCCGCCACGGGCATCCGCTGGGGTTCGGTGTCGGGCACGCCGTCGAGGGCGCTCCGCGACCGGTCGACGACCACCTCGTCGCCGCCGTACCGGACGACGGTCCGTTCGTTCCGCGCCGGCGACTCGAACAGGCCGAGTTCGAACGTCGCGTCGGCGTCGTCTCCGTGTCTGTTGCCGACGCTGTCTTCGTCGCCGTCGCCGACGCTGTCTTCGTCGCCGTCGCCGACGCTGTCTTCGTCGCCGTCGCCGACGCTGACCTCGAACGCGAGTTCGTAGGCGTTGCCCGACAGGTCCAGCGTCCGCGACGCGCCGGGTTCGAGCGTGAGACGCTCTTCGCGGCGGCGCTTCCCGCGCAGGTCCCGCAGTTCCCGGGCGGGTCGCTGGCGGAGTTCGCCGTCCTCGACGGACAGTTCGCGGGGGACGGTGAGCACTCCCGACCACCCGGCGTGCCACTGCGCCTCCGCGCCGCGCGCCTCCGGCACCCACCCCCACGTGAGGACGCGGCCGTCGTCCGTCCGGGTCGACTGCGGGGCGTAGTAGTCGCCGTAGTCCATCCGCTCGCGGTGGTCGACGTCGAACGAGGGCTCCGAGAGCGACGCGGTGCCGAGGAAGTACTCGACGTGGCTGTAGTTCGAGACGTGCAGCACCTGGGTGTCCCCGAAGTCGAGCAGTTCGGGGCACTCCCAGACGACGCCGTGGCCCTCCCAGTCGCCGACGAGGAGGGGGCCGACGTACTCCCACTCCCGCAGGCCGTCGCCGCGGTAGAGGAGGGCCGCGCCGCCGGTGTCCGCGACGCCCGCGCCGATGAGGTGATACCACGTCCCGTCCTGTCGCCAGACGCAGTGGTCGCGGAACTCCGCGCGCCAGTCGTCCGTCTCCAGCAGGTCGATGCCGGCCGAGGGCGCGGGGAAGATGGGGTTGTCGCCGTGTTTCTCCCACGTGTCGAGCGACGGGTCGTCCGTCGTCGCCAGACACGGCAGTTGGTCCCGGCCGCGGCCGCCGGTGTAGACCAGCGTCGGCGTGCCGTCGTCGTCCACGACGGCGCACCCCGACCAGACGCCGTCGCGGTCCGGGCCGTCGGCGTCGGGCGCGAGGGCGACCGGACGGTCCTCCCAGTGAAGCAGGTCCTCGCTCGTCGCGTGGCCCCAGTGGATGGTGCCGTGGAACGGCCCGCCGGGGTTGTACTGGTAGAACACGTGGTACGTCCCGTCGTACTGGACGACGCCGTTCGGGTCGTTCAGCCACCCGGCGGGCGGGGCGAGGTGGTACCGCGGGCGGCGGTGGTCGTCGGCGAGTTCCGCGCGCATCGCCGCGAACCCCTCGGCGTCGTCGGGTCTGTCGGTGAAGTCCGGACGTCGCTGCGGCGCGCCCGCGAGGAGGGCGAGGGCGTTGCGGACGATTCGTCGCTGCGCCTCCGCCGTCTCGAAGTCCCACGTCGGGAGGAACGCGACTTCGGAGCCCAGGCCGTACACCGCGCCCCGACCGACGCGCCACGCGAACGCCGCCTTCTGGGCGACGTGGAACTCGTCGCCGCGGATGGTCGAGGCGACGACGTCGCCCGACGCGGGGAGGACGCCCTCGTAGCGGGCGTACGGACGCGTCACGTCGGCCGGTTGGGTGTGGAGTTCGCGGAGCGGGAACCCCTCGAACAGGGGGTGGTCGTCGTACATCCGCTTCTTGACGAACCCGCTCGGTTCGGCGGGCGTCTCCGCGCCGACGGCGTCGGGAGCCACCTCGTCGACGCCGAACGGCACGACGGCCGAGAGCGCGTGGAGCGAGAGGAGGAGTCCGCCGTCGGCGGCGAGGAAGTCGGAGACGGCGTCCGCACAGTCGGCGGCGAGGGCGCGGGTCGTCTCGTCCACCGGGTCGTCGCGGTGCCACCACGCGGCGTCGTAGTCGGCGAGCGAGACGGTGCCGTCGGCGACGGCCGACAGCGGAACGTCGTCCACGTCGGCGACGCCGGCGCACCACTCGCGGGCCGCACGCTGTTCGTCGGTGTAGTCGGTCGCAGAGAGGAACGCGACGCTGGCCGAAAGGTCGTCCATTGCCGACGAGGTTCGAGAGGGTGCGTCATTAACTCGTTGTTTAGTACGTTCGTCGACCGTCGGTCGAGGGCGCGTTCCCCGCGGGGAGGTGAGCGAAGCGAACCCGAGGCCGAAAAAGGTGGGGCTAAGTGTCCGCACCGCCAAGGCCGGGATATGCAATACCGGACGCTGGGCGACTCGGACGTCGAGGTCAGCGAAGTCGGGTTCGGCGCGTGGGTCGTCGGCACCGACTGGTGGGGCGACCGGACGAGGGCCGACTCCATCGAGATGATCCACCACGCCATCGAGGAGGGAATCACCTACTTCGACACCGGCGACGTGTACGGCCACGGCGAGAGCGAGAAAGTCGTCGGCGAGGCCATCGCCGACTACCGCGACGAGGTCACCCTCGCGACGAAGGTGGGCTACGACTTCTACAACAACCCGCAGGCGGGCCACGGCGAACTCCCGAAGGAGATGACGGGCGAGTGGGTCCGCACCGCGACCGAGAAGAGCCTCGACCGACTCGGCGTCGACCACGTCGAGGTGCTGCAACTCCACAACGCGAACGTCGACGAGGTGGACGCGGACGTCCTCGAAGCCCTCGACGAACTGAGAGAGGAGGGACTCGTCGACGCCGTCGGCTGGGCGCTCGGCCCGTCCATCGGCTGGCTGGCCGAGGGCGACATGGCCATCGAGGAGGAGTTCGACTCCCTGCAACTCGTCTGGAACCTCTTCGAACAGGAGGTGGGCAACCACTTCCTCGACACCATCGAGCGCACGGGGTCGTCGACCAGTCTCGTCCCGCGCGTCCCCCACTCCTCGGGCCTCCTGAACGAGCAGGTGACGCCCGAGACGGGCCACGACTTGGACGACCACCGCGGGTTCCGCCCCGACGCGTGGTACGAGACGGGCTGGGAGAAACTGGAGACGCTCCGCTTCCTCGAACGCGGCGACGAGGGGACCTCGTCTGGCTCCCGGACGATGGGGCAGGCCGCCATCGCCTACCTCCTGAGCCACGACCCCGTCGCGTCGGTGACGCCGACGTTCCACACGAAGGAGGACATCACCGAGTGGGCCGCCGCCAGCGACGTTCCCAAGCTCTCTGACGAGGAGATGGCCCGCGTGAGCGACCTGTACGCCGACAACTTCGGCATCGACCGCGACGACGGGATGGACGAACTCCGCTCCTCGGTGGGCGGCGACGACATCGACGCCGCGGGCATCGACAAGCGCCCCTCCACCGGCCCGCGCAACTCCGCCGACTGAGCGCCGTGCGCCGACGCACCAAGGCGTTCCTCGGACTGACCGCCGCCGTCCACCTGACGCTCGCCGCGTGGATTCGACGGGACGCCCGGTCCCGCGGCGTCGACGCCGCGCCGTGGGACACGCTGACGCTCCTCGGCGGCCTGTTCGGCGTCCTCGGCTACCTCCGGTCGCGGGCCGACGAGGCCGAGTCGGCCGCCGTCGACGCCGAGTAGCCTCGCGGCCCCCGCCGCCGCGCCGACGCCGTCGGCGATGCGTGACCCTCCTCCCGACCCCGTTCACCGCCTGCGACAACGCTTAGGAGCGTGGCGACCGACCGCCGAGACATGACGACAGCGTACGCACCCGGCAGCGTCACCACCGTCTTCGTGCCGCGTTCCGACCCGGCGGAGGGCTCGCTGGGCGTCAGTTTCGCCGTCGAGGACGGCGTGCGAGCCACCGTCGAACCGGCCGATGAGACCACCGTTCGACTGGACGGGTCGACCACAGCGTTCGAACCCGTCGCGGGCGTGCTCGACCGTCTCGGCGTCACGGCCGCCGTCTCGCTCTCGGCCGACGCGCCGGTCGGACGCGGCTTCGGCGCGAGTGGTGCGGCGACGCTCGCCACCGCTCTCGCCGCCGTCGCGGAGTTCGAGCTCGACGCGGACCGCGAGGACGCCCTCGAGGCGGCCCACCGCGCCGAAGTCACCGCCGGGACGGGTCTCGGAGACGTGTTCGTGCAGGACGTGGGCGGGTTCGTGTGGAGCACCGGCGACGGCCGCGACCGGGCCGAACGCACCGACCGCATCGAGTACAGTTCGATGGGCGACATCGCCACGCGGGAGGTTCTCGACGACGAGTCCGCTGTGGCGAACGTCGCCGACGCGGGCACCGAGACGCTCTCGGCGTTCCACCCCGGCGACTCCATGCAGGCGTGGTTCGAGGCGTCGTGGGCGTTCGCGCAGCGAACCGAACTGCCGACGGCGTCCGTCGAACGGACGGTCGAACGCGTCGTCGACGCCGGCGGCGCGGCGACGATGGCGATGGTGGGCGAGACGGTGCTGGCGACGGGCGTCGACGGCGTCCTCGACTCGGAGACGCGCGTCACGAACGAGGGCGCTCGCGTGCTGTAGGCACCGAAAGTAACTTTCATCTGGTTGTCGAATCGCCGCGTATGACCCTCCTCGAACGAATCGGCGACTGGCTCGCCGCCAACGCCCGCGCCGTCCGGGACAGCCCGCCACTCGCGGGCGTCGTCGCCGGACTGTGGCTGTTTCTCGTCGTCCTCGCCAGCGGCGGCAACCCGCTGATGGCGTTTCTCACGGTGGCACCGCTCGTGATGCTCGGGATGTACGCCGTCGACTGGGTGCTCGGCTACCTCCGCGGCGACGGCGCCGAGACGCGGCAGTCGAGCGAGTCCGCCGCGCCGTACGAACCGGCCGACGAGGAGTCGGCCATCGCCCGCCTCCGCGAACGCTACGCTGCCGGCGACGTGGACCACGCGGAGTTCGAGCGACGACTGGACGCACTCGTCGAGACTGAGAGCGTCGCGCGCGACGATGCGGGGTCACAGGCGCGAACGCGGACGCTCGAACGACGGGAAGTGAACCGGTAGCGCACCCCCTCGTTTCCGTTCGAAACCGAGCGACTGCGCCGCCGTCGGCGCGCAGTCGCAACCGTCTCGGCGACGGACAGAAAGAGAGACAGTCGCCCGTCTCGGCGCGACTCGGTTACGCGAGGAAGACGTGTCGCGGGCGGTCCGCGAGGACGTCGCGGCCCCACTGGACGGTGTCGCGGAAGTCGTCCGACCGGAAGAAGCCCATCGCGTCCTCGCGGGAGTCCCACTGGCTGGCGATGAACATGTCGTTCTCGTCCTCGCGGTTGACCATCAGGTCGGTGTCCTGGTGGCCGTCGATGTCGGCGAGTGCGTCGCCGACGGTGTCGAACTTCTCGACGAAGTCCTCGCGGTAGTCGGGCTTGACGGTGTAGAACATCCCCATCGTGCCGAACCCGGACTCCTCGCCGGCGCGCGAGACGATGCCGGGCAGTTCCGAGAGGAACCCGGCGGCCGTCTCCGCCGCCGACTGCGTCTCCCAGATGGAGACGACGGCGGTCCGTTCGCGTTCGAGAGCCTCGTAGACGGCCGTCTTGACGTGCGTCCCGTAGTGGTCGAAGTTGCCGCGGAGACCCTCCACCTCCTCGAACAGTTCGTCGGTGTCGGCCTCCGAGTAGAGCACCGTGGCGTACACGTCCTCGCCGTGGGGTTTGCCCGCGTAGATGTTCAGGTCCTCGAGTTCGCCGCGGATGTCGTCCGCCTCCGTCTCGTCGCTCTCGGCGGACTCGCCGTGCGGGGAGTCGCCGTGCGTGTGTCCGCCGCCGCCGCCGTGTGCGCCGCCGTGGTCGTCGCCCCCGTGGGGGGAGTCACCGTGGGCGTGGCCGTGCGCCGACCCGTGCGCGCCGTGTTCGGCGTGGGCGGCCGCCTCGTCGTGTTCGGCCGTGGGGACCGACTCCCCGTCGAGGTACGCGCCCAGGTCGGCGGGCGGGAACCGGCGGCCGACGTAGAACTGGCCGAACTCGCCGTACTTCGAGGAGACGTCGTCGAAGCGCATGTCGTAGACGATGTCCTTGATGTCCGTGGGGTCCTCGGCGAACAGCGTCACGCCCCACTCGAAGTCGTCGAAGCCGACGGAGGAGGCGATGACCTGCTTTATCTTCCCGGCGTACTCGCGGCCGGTGTCGCCGTGGACGGACATCATCTCGGCGCGTTCGTCGAACGGCAGGTCGTACCAGTTGTGTTTCTCGCCGCGGCGCTTCGACATCGGATAGAAGGCGACGTACTGGTCGTCGGGGACGTCGGGTTCGAGTTTCCCCTCGATGTAGCGGCGCAGACCCTCGTCGATGTCGGCGTCCTCGTCCTCGAAGTACTCCTGCGAGACGTACCCCGACACCTCGGTGACGGAGACGTACGAGGTGGCCTGTTCGGTGAAGTTCGCGAGCGACGTGCGCTCGAACTGCCGTTCGGCCCGCGAGAGGTCGTCGAGCGTCGGGCGGAAGTGGACGACGAGCAGGTCCGCCTTGTGGCCGAGGACGGAGAAGACGGCCGACGTTCCCTCGTCGGCGTCCTCGACGGCCTCGTGCGCGCGGAGGTACTCGACGCCCTCGCCGACGGCGCGTTCGCGTTCGTGTTCGGGCGCGTCGCGCCACGCGTCCCAGTCCACGGTTCGGAAGTCGTGCAGGACGAACCAACCCTCGTCGGTCGGTGGGGCTTCTGGCATGTCCGCACGTTAGCGTTTCTCCCGTATGGGAGTTGCGAGTCGTCCCCGCGGATACGACGCGCGTACCTCTCTGACCGGGCACGCGCGTCGCGAACCCCCGCCGCGGACCGACGAGTCGTGAACGGGCGAGCGTCACCCGACTCGGACGCTGAACCGGCCGCGACGGCGCGCGCTGGCCGACGTATCGCGGACCGGAAATTCCCGCGACGACCGAAACCCTTTCACAGAGAGGGTCGGAACCTTCGCCCGATGCGGAAGAGTGGCCCCCCGAAGGGACTCATCTCGTACCTCGTGCTCGAACTCTTGGACGAGAAGCCGCGGTACGGCTACGAGATACTGAAGGAGATAAACGACATCAGCGGCGGCCACTGGGAGCCCTCGTACGGGTCCGTCTACCCCATCCTGTACAAGTTCGAGGACAAGGGCTGGGCCACCCGAATCGAACGCGAGGAGGAGTCCGACCGGAAGTACTTCGAACTCACCGACGCCGGCCGGGAGGAACTCACCGAGAAGCGTCGGGAGTCCGGCGGGAAGGCGGCCGACTTCGGCGACATCATCCTCGGCTTCTACCACGTCTACGTCGCCTTCGCCACCGACGACCGGTTCGAGGTGGAGACGGCCGACGGTCTCTGGCGGTTCGACGAGACGTTCAGTTCGTGGATCATCGAACAGTTGATTCGCCACCACGAACGCGACTTCGGCACGTTCGAGCGAATCGACGCGACGCCCGAGGAGTTCTACGAGCGAGAGGGCGTCGAGTACGACGAGGACTGACCCGCCGCCGGCGTCGCCGGCGGAGGCGACTCCGAAACGGTCGCGGCGTCAGCCGCTCAGCACCGTCGGCCCGAACACGAGGAGGAGCAGCGACAGCAGCATCGTCACGCCGACGCCCGTCGTGATGGTGCGGACGACGGTGTACGGCTGCGAGACGGGGAGCCGCGAGACGACGGCCTCCGCGCTGGTCCGCAGGATGCGCCCGCCGTCGAGCGGGTAGCCCGGGATGCAGTTGAACATGCCGAGCTGGAGGTTTATCCACGCCATCCAGAAGCAGACGTTGGCGAGGAGGAACACCCCCGACCCGAGGAACGCGAGCGGTCCGGTCACGGCGTAGAAGTTGGCGACGTTGCTCGTGAACCCCGGGAAGTTGGGGATGCCGAGGACGAGGGAGGCAAGCGGGAGGATGAGCGCGACGTACACCGCGCTGAGCGGCGAGTCCGCGATGGCCCCCGAGATGCCGAGGGCGTCGGGGCCGCCGTCGCCGCCGAGGAGGGCGACGTACGTGCCCGCGGGGTACGACTGCACGCCGAAGTCGGTGAGCAGGAGTCCGCTCGACCCGGGGAACAGGTTGACGCCGAGGAACGCGCCGCCGTCGCGCGGGTTCTCGCCCAGCGTCACCTGGTACGTCTCGAACCCGCCGTCGGCGTGGAGTTCGACGGGCACCGTCGTGCCGGGGTCGATGCCGTCCAGCACCCGGTCGAGGTCGGAGGAGGAGGTGACGCGTTCGCCGTCGATGGCGGTGACGATGACGCTCTCACCGGTCGGCGCACCCGCGCTTCCGAGAGGGCCGTCGGCCGTCGCCCCCGTGACGTACGCGCCGACGGGGATGGTGACCGTCCCGCGCGAGGTGGTGACGCTGGCGAACCTGTCGTCGCCGACCGCTTCGGAGAACCCGCGCTGGGTGTAGACGGGGGTGCCGTTCACCTGCGTGACGGTTATCGGCTGGTCGGACACCGAGAGGTTCGCGGGGTTGCCCGCGACGGAGCCGGCGACGATGAGCGACCGCTGGACCGTCACCGTCCGCGTCTCGCGGTCCGCGGCGCTCTCGCCGCCGTCGAGTTCGACCTCGACCTGCGCGGCGTCCGTCGAACGGAGCGCCGACTGGAGCGTCGTCTCGTTGTCGACGGGCGCGCCGGCGACGGCGGTGATGCGGTCGCCCTGTCCGATGCCGGCCGCGGCGGCGGGCGACCCGTCGTACGACCCGGCGACGGCCATGCCGGGTGCGACGGCGATAGAGCCGATGACGGGGCCGAACAGGAGGGCGAACGCGACGATGGTGACGGCGAAGTTGTTCGTCACGCCGGCGGCGAACATCCGGGACTTGCCGCCGCGGTCGGCCTTCCGCTGGCTCTCCTCGTCGGGTTCGACGAACGCGCCGAGGGGCAGAATCGTGAACAGGAAGAGGCCCATCGACTCGATTTCGATGTCCTCGACGCGGCAGAGGATGCCGTGGCCGCCCTCGTGGACGACGAGGCCGACGAGGAGGCCGAAGATTATCTCGGGGGCGACCGACAGGGGGAGGAAGTCGTTGACGCCCGGGATGACGAGGAAGTTCTGCGGTTGGTTCACCGCGGAGGGCGCGGGCGGGTTCTGGAGGATGAGGATGCCCTGCACGAGGAGGAACAGGAACATCCCGACCATGATGACGATGGCCGTCCCGAGGCCGAAGTTGGTCCACGCCCGCCAGAACCGCTTCGGCGTGGCGACCCAGTCGATGAAGTCGCGCCCGCGCTTCGTGTGGACGGTCGTGAACGGCCCCTGAATGCGGACCGACGAGGGCAGCAGACCGCGGCGGCGCAAGAGGAGGGCGACGAGAGAGTACGCCAGCAGACCGACGAGTACCCACAGTAGGGTGTTCATCGTCGGGACAAGGGGATGAGCGCTGAAAGACGTTCGGATTGCTACCGCCGCACAGTCAGCCGCGACCCGTCACTCGTCGGGCGATTCGGTGCCCGCTTCGGCCACCTCGTCTTCGAACGCAATCTCCGCGAACTCCGCGTCGTCGCCCGCCGTGACGCGACGGTACAGGAGGTAGCCCGCGGCCGCGACGAGTGCGAGGACGACCATCGTCCGGAGCAGTCGGCGACCGGTCGAGGACGCCGTCGACGCCGTCGCGTCGTCGTCGATGGGTATCTCGACCCGGTCGGAGTCGGTGTCGTCGGTTCCTTCGCGTCCGAAGTTGAGTTCGATGAGTGCCATTGTGACCTCCGCGTCGGCGCGCGGACGCCGGAGCGGAGTCGAAACGCTCGTCGTCCAGTGAGTCCGACGCAGGGAGAGAGGTACGCGAGAGAACGGCATAAATCTGCCCGCGTCGCCCGAAACCCTATCCCGGAGAGCGAGGAATCTCTCGACGAACGAATGTTCGACGGCGACCACTACGAAGTCAGACAGAAGATTCGCCTCGGCAACAAGTACCGCGTCTACGAGGGCGACACGCCGATTCTGGAGTCCGCACAGAAGAAGCTCCGACTGAAGGAGGACTTCCGCTTCACCGACCCGGACACGGGCGACGAACGGTTCCGCGTGAAGGCCGACAGCGTCCTCGACATCGCCTCGGCGTACGACATCGAGGACGTCGAGACGGGCGAACGCGTCGGCTCCGTGAAGCGGAGCGCGTTCTCGTTCTTCAAGCACGAGTACGAACTGCTCGGCCCGGACGGGGAGACGGTTGCCACCGTCGTCGAGGACAACGTTCCGATGGCCCTCGCCAGACGCTTCCTCTCGACGCTCATCCCGTTCAGTTACGACATCGTCTCGCCGACGGGGGAGACGCTGGGCGAAGCCTCGGAGGCGTTCGCGGTCCGCGACAAGTACGAAATCGACCTGTACGGCGGCGTCGACCCGCGACTCGCCGTCGTCGGGATGGTCGTCATCGACGCCATCGAGGAGAACTGAGCGGCGTCGGTCCGCGGCGGGACCGAGGAGAGAGCGGCTACTCCTCGCGCCGCAGTCGCTTCACGACGAACGTCCGGTCCAAGTCGCCGAGGAACTCGCCGAGGCGCGGCCCCTGCGGTTGGTCGAAGAACAGGCGGTAGCCCGCGCCGAACAGGTCGCTCACCTCCACGTCGTGCCGTCGGGCGGTCTCGTATATCTCGCCCTGAATCTCCTCGCCGTCGTGGCCGGCGGCGACGAAGTCAGCCAGGTCGTCCAGCGCCGCCGCCACGTCGGCGTCGAAGTCGGCGTCGGGCAACTCGACCTGCAGGCGGTAGTTGTACGCGTTGTCCATCCGCTCGGCCCACGCCCGCGCCTTCTCGACGCGTTCGAGTGCCTCCTCGACGGCCCACTCGGGCGTCTCGTCGGTGAAGTGCCCCTCGTTGCGGGCCATCTGCACGCGCACCTCCCGGTCGTCGGTCATGCCGAGAACGGCCGCGAACGTGTAGGGCAGTCGGACCCGGTCCTCGCGCACCTCGTCGACGACGAACGGGTAGGCGCGTTCGGCGAACGCCGTCAGGTTCTCGTCGTCCACCTCGCCGAAGTAGGCGCGTTCGAACCGGTCGAAGTCGTCGACGAGTTGGTCGAGTCGCGAGAGGTCGAGGTTGCGCGCCTTCTTCGGGTCGAGAACGAAGAAGTACCGGAGGACTTCGGGCTCCAGCAGTTCGAGAATCTCGGGGACGGTGACGACGTTCCCGGCCGAAGAGGAGAGCGCCTCGCCGTTCAGCGTGAACCACTCGTACGTCATCGGCACCGGCGGTTCGATGCCGAGGACGTTCCGAGCGATGTCCTCGCCGGAGGGCCACGACCCCTCGGCGTGGTCCTTGCCGAACGGTTCGAAGTCGACGCCCAGCACCTGCCACTGGCCGGGCCACTCGAACCGCCACGGGAGTTTGCCCTCTCTGAACGTCGCGGTTCCCTCGTGACCGCACCCGTCGATGGTCTCGTCGCCGACGGTCATGTCGGTGCAGACGTAGTCGACCGTCTTCGCGTCGAGGTCGATGTCGGTCACCGTCTCGGTAATCTTCCCGCAGGCCTCGCAGACGGGGTTGAACGGGACGTACTCCTCGTCGACCTTCCGCTGGTACTTCGAGAGCACCGCGCGGGCGTCGTCGACGTCCGACAGCACCCGTTCGACGACGGGGTCGAACGCGCCCTCCTCGTACAGTTCGGTGTTCGACAGCATCTCGACGGGGACGCCGAGTCGGTCGGCGTCGGCCTTCAGGAGGTTCGCGAAGTGGGCCGCGTACGACTCCGCCTCGCCGAACGGATCGGGAATCGACGTGTACGGCTTGCCGAGGTTGCGCCCGAGTGCGCCGGCGTCGACGTCGCCCAGACCGACGATGTTACCGTCGGCGTCGGCGAGTTTCCGGGGGAGTTTTCGGAGCGGGTCTTTGTCGTCGCTGGTGAACACCTGCCGGACCTCGTGGCCGCGTTCGCGGAGCACTTCGGCGACGAAGTAGCCGCGCATTATCTCGTTGAAGTTGCCGAGGTGGGCGACGCCGGACGGGGAGACGCCGCCCTTGATGACGATGGGCTCCTCGGGGTCGCGCGCCGCTATCTCGTCGGCCACGCTGTCGGCCCAGAACGCGCGGTGGCCGGCGTTCTCGGCGGTCTCGTCGGCGGATTCGGAGTCGTCGGTCGTCTCGTCTGTCATCTATCGCTGGGCCCAGTAGCTCGGTTCGTCGTCGGTGCCGTCGGGGATGATGTCGGTGCCCGAGTGCTCGCCGCGCATGACGGCGCGTTCGATTCGTTCGGGGTCCGTCCCGTCGAGGACGATGGTGCGCATGCCCGACCGCTCGATGAGTTTGGCGGCGAGCAGGTCCACGGGCGCGGAGGCGCCGGCGTCGCGGCTCATGGGCGCGATGACGTCCACGAGGTCCGACGCGGAGAGTTCTTCGTAGCGTTGCGCGCTGTCGTCCACGTTCGGGTCCGCGTCGAAGACGCCGTCCGCGCTCGTGGCGTACACGAGCAGGTCGGCGTCGACGTACTCGGCGAGGGCGGCGGCGACGGCGTCCGTCGTCTGGCCGGGCATCACGCCGCCCATCACGGAGATGTCGCCGCGGCGGATGGAGTCGCCCGCCTCCTCGTAGTCGTGCGCCACCTTCGGGTCGACCTTCGGACCGAGGGCGGCGATGAGGAGGCGCGCGTTGATGCGCGTCACGTCGATGCCGATCTGGTCGAGTTGGACCTCGTTCGCGCCGAGGTCACGCGCCGCGTTGATGTAGTCGCGGGCGACGCCGCCGCCGCCGACGACGGCCCCGAGTTCGACCCCTTCGCGCGCGAGGCGTTCGATGACGGCCGCGTGGCCCTCTACGCGCCGAGCGTCTAAGTCCGGCGCGAGCACACTCCCTCCGATAGAAACGACGACTCTCATTGGACCGTGGTTGCCGCGAACCGGGCTTAAGAGTTATCAACCACGGCGGTGTCGCCCGTCCGAAACGTCGCCAGCGAGGGAGTACAGCCGACAGTATAAAGCCGGTCGCACGCCCGGTTTTTCTACATGCACGTACTCGGAGCCGTCGGGCCGGGGGCGACGGCCGTTCTGGAACGCGTCGCCCCGCGTCTCGACGGGCGCGTCGCCACCGTGGAATCGGGAGACGGGAGGAAGAGCGAATCGCGTCCCGACGGAGTCGAAGCCACCCACACGCTCGGCGGAGACGGGTCGTGGCGCGGGTCCGGGACCGGCCGTTCGCTGGACCGACTGCTCGACGACCTGTCCGCCCGACACGACTACGCGTTGCTCTCGGGGTTCCCCGAGGCCACCGTCCCCACCGTCGCCCTCGGCGGTGCGGACGCCGCGAACGTCGTCCTCGAAGCGGCCGACGCCGACGAACTCGACGACGACGACGTGGTCGCCGCGGTCCGCGAGGGCGAACCGCACGTGACGCTCTCGACGCTGGTCGAACGGGTCAAGCAGTCGCCGCGGGCGGACCACGCCGGGGCCATCGCCACGTTCACCGGGCGCGTCCGCGCGAAGGAACACGAGGACGACGCGCGAACGACCCAGTTGACGTTCGAGAAGTACGAGGGCGTCGCCGAGGAGAAGATGCGCGCCATCGAGTCCGAACTCACCGACCGCGACGGCGTCGAGGAGGTGGCGATGTTCCACCGGACGGGCGTCGTCGAGGACGGCGAGGACATCGTGTTCGTCGTCGTCCTCGCCGGACACCGGCGGGAGTCGTTCCGCGCCGTCGAGGACGGAATCGACCGCCTGAAAGACGAGGTTCCCATCTTCAAGAAGGAGACCACCGTCGAGGAGGACTTCTGGGTTCACGACCGGGAGTGACCGCGTCTGCGTCTGACGCGCGGCGGACGAAACGGCCCGGTGGAGACGGTTCGCTCGCTTAATCGGTCTGTTTCCGCGACCCGACGCGGCGCCGAGGGGGAGTCGTGAGCGGATTTCGACCAGAGTAGATTCCTTAGAAGGATACAAGAAATAAAGAATCAAAATGGGTTATAAAACATCTAACTGTTTCTGAGCGGGTTTTGAAATACACCGTTTTGGTCGATTCACGGTTGAAAGCGGCCGAATTACCCCTAACGTTCACCCCTTTATATTCTCCCCCGACGGCATAGGGTGAATCGAGGTGACACAGATGAGCGCAACCGTAAACCCCTCCACCGAACCCGCCGCGAAGGAACTCTCGAAGGAAGACCGTCTGAAGCAGTACCTTCAGGAGAAGGCACAGGACGGCGAGATGTACTTCAAGTCGAAGTTCATCGCGGACGAGGTCGGACTCTCGCCGAAGGAGATCGGCGCCCTGATGGTGAAACTCCGCGAGTCGGCCACGGAACTGACCATCGAGAAGTGGTCGTACACGAGTGCGACCACGTGGCGCGTCGAACCGTCGGCGTAACCCCGTACCGCCCTGAAACGACCCGCAGATAGCCACCCGTCGTTCGAACGACGCTCCAGCATCCGAACCCGTTCCCGGCGCGACCGACCGTCCCCCGTCGGTCGCGTCCCGCGCGACGGACCCCCGTCACCCGCTCTCTCTTCGCGACACGAGTTTTATAGCCGCGTGTACCCTACGACGCGGTGATGGACGCAGGCGATTCGGCGGGAATGCCGCCGGTCGAAGCCCTCCAATCCGTCTTCAGCCTCCACGAGACGAGGCGCGACGGCGACCGTATCCTCTACTACGGGGAGTCGCTGGTCCCGGAGCAGATGCTCGTCCGCGAGGTGTGGCCCTCGTTCCGACAGGCCGGCTACGAGATACAGGTCGCAACGACGCCCTCGGGGCGCGAGGACGTCATCGTGGCGCGTCCGGTGACGAACGGCACCGAGGGTATCCCGTGGAAGAACCTCGGTCTGTTCCTCGCCACCGTCGTCTCGACGATGGTCGTCGGTGCACTCGCGTGGTACCACATCCCGTTCGCGGAGATTCGAGCCGAACCGCTCTCGGTCCTGCGAGCGTGGCCGTTCACCGCCGCGGTTCTGGGCGTCCTGACGACGCACGAACTCGGCCACTACGCGCTCAGCCGGTATCACGGGGTGGACGTGTCGTTGCCGTATCTCATCCCCTTCTTCGTCCCGTTCGGGACGCTCGGAGCCATCATCCAGATGCGCGGGCAGATGCCGGACCGACGAGCGCTGTTCGACATCGGCGTCGCCGGCCCGTTGGCGGGACTGGCGGCCACCGTCGTCGTCACCGCAATCGGGCTCTCGCTGCCGCCGATGACCGTCCCCGAGTCGGTGATTCGCGGCAGCGGACAGGTCATCGTCTTCAACAACCCGCCGCTGTTGAACCTCATCGCGACGGTGCTGGGCCAACCGACGAACTACGCCGACCCGACGGTGACCGTCCACCCGGTCATCATCGGCGGGTGGGTGGGGATGTTCTTCACCGTGCTGAACCTCCTGCCCGTCGGCCAACTGGACGGCGGCCACATCGTCCGCGCGATGCTCGGCGAGGCGCAGGAGCGACTCGCGGCGTTCGTCCCCGTCGCCCTGTTCGGACTCGCCGCCTACCTCCACTACGTCCTCGGCTACTCGTTCAACGAGTCGGTCGGTCTGTGGGTGTTCTGGGGCTTTCTCGCCATCTTCATCGCCTACCGCGGCCCCGCCAACCCCGTGGACGACTCGCCCATCGGCCCCGCGCGGATGGCCGTCGGCGTCCTCACGTTCGCGCTCGGCGCGCTCTGTTTCCTCCTCGTCCCCATCGAAGTCATGACGCTCTGAGCGCGGTGACAACGGGAGAGAACCGATTTCGAGCGCTCGCGCTCCACTCAGTCGTCCGCGTGCGTGTAGCCCTCGTCGGGGAGTGGGACATCGTCGGCGAGCACTCCCTCCCGCGTCACGTCGCCGACGACGGTGAGCGGAACCGACAAGGCGTCGCGGACGGCGGACACGGCGCCCGCGGGGAGCGTGAACACGAGTTCGAAGTCCTCGCCGAAGTACGCGATCATCGCGCGTTCGTCGTCGGGGTCCCGGGCGTAGTCGGTCACCGCGTCGTGGACGGGCACCGCGTCCCACTCGACCTCGAAGCCGCAGTCGGAGGCGTCGGCCAGTTGGTGGAGCGACCGGGCGAGGCCGTCCGAGGAGTCCATCGCCGCCGTCGCGTGCGGTCGGAGGGCGACGCCGGCGGCGACGCGCGGCGTGAACCGGAACAGGTCGTTCGCCCTGTCGTGGTCGCCGGCGTCGAACGCGCGGAGGGCGGCGGCGCTTCGGCCGAGAGCGCCGGTGACGCACACCACGTCGCCCGGCGTCGCGCCCGACCGCAGGATGGGGGCGTCCGTCTCTCCGAGGGCGGTCGTGGCGACGGTGAACTCCCCGTGGGTGTCGAGGTCACCGCCGACGTAGTCGGCACCGGCCGCTTCGCACGCCTCGCGCGCGCCGCGGACGAAGTCTCGCAGTTCCGTCTCGTCGAGGGTGGGCGCGCCGTAGGCGGCGACGGCGGCCGTCGCGTCGGCGCCCATCGCAGCCACGTCCGAGAGCGACGCCGCGACGGCGCGCCACCCGGCGGTGTACCGCGTCGTCCCCGTCGGGAAGTCGGTGGTCTCGTGGAGCATGTCCGTCGTCACCACCAGTCCGTTCACGACGGCGGCGTCGTCGCCCGCGGCCGGCAGGTCCGCGGCGAGGAGGCGAAGCGCCGAGCGTTCGTCCATGCCACTCCCTGACCACCCGACGGACAAAAACCTCGTCGTCCGCGACGCCGTACGATAGCGACCCGCACGCTACCGTGCGGTTTCGATGGGTTGATTGCGTCCACGGCCGAGATGCGGCACATGGCCCGCGAGAACCTCCGCGCCACGGTCCTCGGCTTCCTCGGCGCGTTCGCGGTGTTCGCCGTTCTGTTCTACTTCGCCGGCGTCGGCGAGTTGGTCGACACGCTCCGGATGGCCGACGCCGGCACCGTGGGGCTGGTCGTCCTCGCGACGCTGGCGTGGTTGGCGGCGTGGAGTCTCGCGCTCAGAACCGTCCTCGGCGTCCTCGGCGTCGATCTCTCGTTCCCGAAGTCCTTCTTCGTCTTCTCGGGCGCGATGTTCTCGAACAACATCACCCCGTTCGGGCAGGCGGGCGGCGAACCGGTGACCGCGTACCTCATCTCCCAGTCGGCCGACGCCGAGTACGAGACGAGTCTCGCGGCCATCGCCAGCGTCGACACGCTGAACTTCGTCCCCTCCATCACCATCGCCCTCGTCGGTGCGCTCTACTACGCCACCGAAATCACCCTCGGGACGAACCGGGACCTCGTGTTGGCACTCGTCGCCGTCGTCGTCCTCGCGGTGACGGTGCCGTCGCTCGGGTACGTGGCGTGGCAGCGCCGCTACCGCCTCGAAGAGCGCGTCGTCTCCGCGTTCACGCCGGCCATCCGCTGGGTCGCCGCGCGCGCGCCGCGCATCCCGGTGCCGACAGAGGGCGGCATCGAACGGCGCATCAACGGCTTCTTCCGCGCCATCGAACGCGTGGCGACGAACCCGCGCGGACTCGCACTCGCCCTCGGCGCCTCGGCGTTCGGCTGGTTCTGCCAGATGCTCGGCCTCTGGCTCTCCTTTCGCGCCATCGGCATCCAGATACCCCTGTCGATAGCGATGCTGGTCGTCCCCATCGGGGCCATCGCGGGCGTGACGCCGCTTCCGGGGGGCGCGGGCGGCATCGAGAGCGTCCTCGTCGTCCTCCTGTTGGCCGCGCCGTTGCCCGCCGTCACGAAGTCCATCGCCGTCGCCGCCATCGTCATCTTCCGCGGGGCGGTGTACTGGGTGCCGACGCTCCTCGGCGGCGGCGTGATGGCGTGGGTGAGCTTCCGCGACTCGACGGCCTGACGAGCGGTCGCGCGTCGCAGTTCGAAGCCGTGAGAGCCGCTCTCGCGCCGTAGACCCGATACGATGGCTTTAAACGACGCCATCCAGAATATCGACTCAACATGGTAACCCTCTACGACGTTCCGGCGGACGCCCTCATCGAGGACGTCGCCGAGCGACTCGAGGACCGCATCGAACAGCCGGAGTGGATAGCCTTCGCGAAGACGGGGCAGACCCGCGAACTCCCGCCCCAGCAGGACGACTTCTGGTTCGTCCGTGCGGCGTCGCTCCTGCGGAAGGTGGCGATGAACGGTCCCGTCGGCGTGGACCGACTCTCGACGGAGTACGGCGGCCGCAAGCGCGGTTCCAACCGCTACGTCGTCTCGGGCAAGCACTCCGACACCGGTAGCAAGAACATCATCCGTACCATCCTCCAGCAGTTGGAAGAAGAGGGTCTCGTCCGCACGGCGCAGGGTGAGGGACGCGTCATCACCGACGAGGGGCGGAGCTTCCTCGACAACGCCGCCGCCGACGTCTTCGAGTCGCTCGACCGACCGGACCTCGAGCGCTACGCGTAACCGATTCGCCGCGAAGTTTTCCGGACGTCGCCCTCGGACAGCGTCGGCGACGCGCCGGGACGTCCGTAATCGTTTTCAGAATGCGAGAGAATCTGTAGGTATGAGTGGGAATCCCGACGACGACCGACTGGAGAAGCTTCGACAGGAGAAGATGGAGAAACTGCAGGAACAGGCGCAGGGGCAGGGCGGCCAGCAGGACGAGGCCGCACAGGAGGCCGCCCGCGAACAGGCCGAGGCGCAACAGGACGCGCTCCTCAAGCAGTACCTCACCGACGGCGCCCGCCAGCGACTGAACGCCGTCGAGATGTCGAAGCCCGACTTCGCCGAGAAGGTGAAACAACAGCTCGTCGCACTCGCGCAGAGCGGCCGCATTCAGGACCGCATCGACGAGGACCAGATGAAGGACCTGCTTCGAGAGCTTCAGCCCGACTCGAAGAGCTTCAACATCCGGCGGCGATAGACGGCGTGGACCTCGCGCTCCTCTACAGCGGCGGCAAGGACTCGACGCTGGCCGCCCTCCTGCTCGATTCGTTCTACGAGGTGACGCTCGTGACGGCTCACTTCGACGTCACGGGAGACTGGGAACACGCCCGCGACGCCGCCGACAGACTCGGCTACGACTTCGACGTGGTCGAACTCGACCGGGAGGTGGCCGAGTCGGCCGCCGCGCGGATGGTCGAGGACGGCTACCCGCGCAACGGCATCCAACAGGTCCACGAACACGCCCTCGAACGCGTGGCCGAGTTGGACGTGGACGCCATCGCCGACGGGACGCGCCGCGACGACCGGGTGCCCACCGTCTCGCGCGCGCAGGCGCAGAGCCTCGAAGACCGGCACGACGTGGACTACCTGGCACCGCTGTCCGGCTTCGGCCGTCGGGCCGTGGACCGACTCGTGGACGCCAACTTGGAGGTCGAGAGCGGTCCCTCCGAACGAATCACGAAGGGCGACTACGAGACCGAACTCCGCGCGCTCATCGCCGAGGAACACGGGCCGGACACCGTCGAGACGGTGTTCCCCGAACACGAGCAGACGTACGTGCGCGGTCTGAAGTAGGGCGGGCGGTCGCCGCGGTCGACCCTGACGCGCCTCAGGCGGTCCGGGACTCGCGGAACCGCTCGATTCGTTCGACGTCGCGGCGGAGATAGTCGGGGGCGCGGTCCCGTTCGGCGAGCGACGCGGGCGTGAGCCATCGGACCGCCGCGACTTCCTCCGGGGCGCCGCGGTGGGCCTCGCCGCCGACGTGTTCGCACAGGGTGACGACGTTGAGACAGGGAGTCCCGTCGTCGGCCTCGAACGTCCGACTGCAGACGTACTCCACGGAGCCGACTTCGACGCCGACCTCCTCCGCGAGTTCGCGTTCGACCGCCCGCTCTATCGCCTCCTCTCCGCCGGGCGGACGCTCCAGTTTCCCGCCCGGGAACGCGAGCGACCCGGCGGCGTGCGACTCGTCCGCACCGCGTTCGACGAAGAGGTACTCGCCGTCCCGAACGACGGCGCCGTCGACGTTGACGACGTACCCGTAGTCTTCCATGGTCGACGGTGTCGACGCCGAAGCATCGTTTTTTCTGAGCCACGGTACCGTCTCGCACGCCAAGGGGCGCCGGCGACGCCGCAATCGAACGGTTTTCGTGGCGGCGGCGACAGCGACAGACCAGATGGACGCCTCGCTCGCCGCCGTCGCCCTCCAGTCGGGCGGTCTCTCGCTCTCGCTCCCGCCGGGCGTCGGCTACGCCGTCGTCGCCGCGTTCGTCTGGGGGACGTACATCTTCGCGCTCAAACGCTACTTCGACTACCCGGGCACCGTCCTGACCGTCTGCGTCAACGTGGCCGCCATCCTGTGGTACCTCCCGCTCACGCTGTCGACGCCGCCGTCCGCGGTCCCCGACGCGGGGACCATCGGCGTCGCAGACGCGGGAATCCTCCTCCTGACCGTCGTCACGACGGCGGCCGCCTTCCTCGTCTTCCTCGCGGCCCTCGACGCGGGCGAAGTGTCCTACGTCGCCCCCATCAACAAGGTGGTGCCGGTGTTCGTCCTCCCTATCGAGGTGCTGTTCCTGCAGGAACGGCTCGAACCGATTCAGATTGCGGGCGTCGTCGTCGCCACCCTCGCGGTGTACGTCGCGAACTACCGCCGCGGCTACCTCCTCGACCCGTTGCGGAAGGCGGTCACCGCCCGGCCCGCGCAGTTGGCCCTGCTCAGCGCCGCCTGCTACGCCGTCAGCGACGTGGGCAAGCGCCTCGTCCTCCAAGAGATGAGCGTCCCGACGACGCTGTGGGTGCCGACGCTCCTCGGCGGCGTCGTCGTCGTCCTCCTCCCCCTCGTCGTCCGCGACTGGGTGCCCGTGCGCGGGGACCTGCCGAAGTTCGCCCTCGCGGGCGCGGGCGTCGCCCTCGGCGAACACGTCACGTCGCTGGCGTTCGCCGCCGCCCCGGCGAGCATCGCCTCGCCGGTCATCAACACGCAGGCCGTCGTCGCCGTCCTCCTCGGCGGCGTCGTCCTCCGGGAACGCGCGTTCGGGACGCGCCTCGTCGCCGCCGCACTCGCCGTCACCGGCGTCGGCCTCATCGCGCTGTGACGGTTCGGTGCTGGGGAAGACATTTACCGACGCTGACGCGTCTCCGGAACGATGCCCGAGTGGTCCCGCAGAGACGTCCTCCGCGGCCTCGGCGTCGCCGGCGCGGCCGGCGTCCTCGGCGGCGGGTGGTACCTCGCGGAGCGACCGCACTGTCGCCCCCCGACGGAACCGCTGTGGACGTACCACGGCGAGTACTGGGGGCCGGTCGTCCCGACGGAACGCGGCCTCCTCGTCCCTGAAGGGCACGGCGTCACCGGGGGCGACCGGTACCGCCTCGCCGTCCTCGACCCGTACCGCGGACAGGCCAACTGGACGACGGTGTCGGTGGGCGGCGGATTCGGTGTCCCCGCCCTCCGCGACGACACCGTCTACGTCGGCACCGGCGTCGACACCGTCCGCGCCCACGACGCCGAGACGGGTCGCCTCCGGTGGGAGTACGACGCGGACGGCGCGGAGGAGTTCGGCGGCGGGGCGTGGGGGCGACCGCTGGTCGCCGACGGCCGCGTCTACGTCGGCGTCTCTCACTCGGAGGACCCGGACGCCGACCCGTCGGACGGCGGCGACTACACCCACCGCGTCGTCGCCCTCGACCCGTCGGACGGCACCGAACTGTGGGCCACCGAGGTGACGACGATGGTTCGGACGGGCGCGGTTCGCGCCGCGGACGTGGTCGTCGCCGCGTCCGAAGACGGTATCGTCCGGGGGTTCGACCCCGCGACGGGCGCGGTCCGGTGGTCCGTCTCCCTCCCCGGCGAACCCGACTGGCGGCCCACCGTCGCCGGCGAGACGGTTCGCGTCGTCACGACGGACGGCGTGGTCGCGGCGGTGGACCCCGCGGACGGGTCGGTGAGCGGTCGACGGGAACCGATAGCGGACGTGACCGCCGCCGCCTTCGACGCCGGCACGCTCTACCTCGGCGGGGAGTCCGGGCGCGTTGTCGCTCTCTCCGCGCCGGTCGAGACGGGAGGGTCCTGGACGCGTCGGTGGACGTACGAGGCCGGAGTCCGAGTCGGTGCGCTGGCCGCGGATGAGTCGGGTACGTTGGTCGTCGACCAGTCCGGCACGCTCCACCGGGTGACCGACGGTGGCGAACGCGGGGCGCGGGTTCCGCTGGTCGAGAGCGACTACGAGAACCGGTGCGGGTGGCTGCCCGACCACGAGATGCTTCGGGCCGCCGTCCTCGACGACGGGGGGTTGTACGTCTCCTCGATGTGGTGGGTTCGTCGGTTCTCCGCGTCCGAGCTGGTGTCTTGACACGCGGCGGTCGGACGCGTCACCGCCTGGGACGGCCTTCAACACTTTCAAGCGCGCTAGCCGCGAATCCCGCCACATGTACGACCGACTCAAGGGATTTCGTGACTTCTACGCCGAGGAGATGGCCGCCCGGCGGCAGGTGTTCGACACCGTCGAGGACGCCGCCGCGCGGTACGGCTTCCGGGAGATAGCGACGCCCGCCCTCGAACGGACCCAGATGTACGTGGACAAGAGCGGCGAGGAGATCGTCGAGGAACTGTACGCCTTCGAGGACAAGGGCGGCCGCGAGGTGTCGCTGACGCCGGAGTTGACGCCGACCGTCGCCCGGATGGTCGTCGAGAAGCAACAGGAGCTATCGAAGCCCATCAAGTGGGTCTCGACGCGGCCGTTCTGGCGCTTCGAGCAGGTACAGCAGGGTCGCTTCCGGGAGTTCTACCAGACGAACGTGGACATCTTCGGCTCCTCGGAACCCGAGGCCGACGCCGAGGTTCTCGCCGTCGCCGCCGACGCCCTCACCAGCCTCGGCCTGACGGCCGAGGACTTCGAGTTCCGCGTCTCCCACCGCGACATCCTCGGCGGTCTGCTGGACTCGTTCGACGCCGACGTGGACACGCGAGACGCCATCCGCGCCGTCGACAAGCGCGCCAAGGTCGAGGACGAGGAGTACCTCGGACTGCTGTCCGACGCCGGACTCTCCTACGACCAGGCCCGCGAGTTCGACGACCTCATCGCCGCGGGTGACTTGGACGCCATCGCGGAGTTCGGCGGCGACGACGTGGCCGACGCCGTGGCGAACCTGCGGGCCGTCCTCGACGCCGCCGAGGACTTCGGCGCGCGGCGATACTGCGACATCTCGCTGACGACCGCCCGCGGCCTGGACTACTACACGGGCGTCGTCTTCGAGTGCTTCGACTCCACCGGCGACGTGTCGCGCGCGGCGTTCGGCGGCGGCCGGTACGACGACCTCATCGAGGAGTTCGGCGGCCAACCGACGCCCGCCGTCGGCGTCGCCCTCGGCGACGCGACCCTCCAACTGCTCTGCCAACGCGCGGGCGTCTGGCCCGACGAGGAACTCAGCACCGACTACTACGTCCTCACCGTCGGCGACACCCGGAGCGTCGCCTCGCGCGTCGCCCGCGACCTGCGCGACCGCGGTCACGTCGTCGAGACGGACGTCGCCGGTCGCAGTTTCGGCGCGCAGATGGGGTACGCCGACTCCGTGAACGCCGAGACGGTGGTCATCGTCGGCGAACAGGACTTAGAGAACGACGAGGTGACGGTCAAGGAGATGGCCAGCGGCGACCAGACCACCGCGCCCGTCGACGACTTCCCCGGCGACCGGGACCGCCCGACGTACGACGACTTCGCGTAGTCGAGAGCGTCGCGCCGGCGGCGGGTCGCGGGCCGTCCGAGTACTTTTGCCAGCGCGGCGTGAGGACCAGACGATGCCCGAGAGGACCGTCGGCGACGAAGCAGTCCCGACCGGGAACCGGAGCGGCCCCCCACGGAGTCCGGCCGACCGACGACGCGCGCGGACGCGTCGCCGACTCGGAGGACGACGATGCCGATGACCGGGAGCGTGTTCTGGATTCTGGTGTTGCTCGCGACGGTCACGAGTCTGGGCACGGCGTGGGCGCTCGGAGCCAACAGCAACTCGCCCCCGTTCGCACCGGCCATCGGCGCGAACGCGATTTCGACGATGCGGGCCGCGTTCCTCATCGGTATCCTCGCCGCGCTGGGTGCGCTCGCGCAGGGGGGGAGCATCTCGGAGACGGTGGGCGCTGGGCTCATCGACGGCGTCGCCATCACCTCGCTGGCGGCGACTGCGGGACTCCTGACCGCGACGGCGTTCATGGCCTTCGGCGTGTACACCGGCTATCCGGTCCCGGCGGCGTTCGCGACGACGGGCGCGATGGTCGGCGTGGGGCTGTCGCTCGGCGGCGCGCCGGCGCTGGACACCTACCGCCGCATCGCGACGTTCTGGGCGCTCGTGCCGCCGGTCTCCGGGACGCTCGCGTACCTCACCGCCACGGTGCTCCGCCGGGACGACATCCCCGAGACGGTCAGCGTCCCCCTGCTGGCCGGCGTCGTCGGAGCCATCGTCGCGAACGTCCGACTGAGCGTCATCCCCGCGCCGTCGGGTGCGCAGAACTCCGTCGCCGGGTTCGTCGCGGGCGTCGCGGGAGCGCCTCCCGTCGCCGGCGTCGACCCCGCGGTGGTCGTCGTGACTCTCCTGTTCGGCGTCGTCAGCTTCCAGTACATCCGGCGACGGACGCAGCAGTCCGTCGACAAGGGAGTCAAGACGTTCCTGGTCGTACTCGGGAGCGTCGTCGCCTTCTCCAGCGGCGGGAGTCAGGTGGGGTTGGCGACGGGGCCACTGGAGAACCTCTACGGGACCGAACTCGGACTGCCGGGCATCGTCCTGTCGGTGCTGGGGGCGGTCGGCATCCTCGGCGGCGCGTGGATGGGCGCTCCGCGACTGCTGCAGGCGACCTCGCGGGAGTACGCCCAACTCGGCATCCGTCGCTCCATCGCGGCGCTCGTGCCGGGGTTCATCATCGCGCAACTCGCCATCGAACTCGGTATCCCCATCTCGTTCAACAACATCATCATCTCGGGCGTCATCGGCGGCGGACTCGCCGGGGGGTCCGCGGGCGTGTCCCGGCGGAAAATCGGGGTCACGCTGGCGTTCTGGCTCCTGACGCTCGTCACGTCGGTCGCCATCGGGTTCGGGGTCTACCGGGCGTTCGCGACGCTGCTCGGCGTGTGACCGTCACCGAACGACCGTCACGGTCACCGGCGCTTCGCTGACGACTTTCGTGGCGACGGTCCCGAGGAGGCGACTGACGAGTTCGCTCCGCGACCCGCCGTGACCGCCCATGACGACGTGGTCGACGTCGTGGTCGTCGACGTACGCGAGGATGGTCTCCGCCGGGTCGCCGCGGTCGACGGCCGTCTCCAGCGTCCGGTCCGTCTCGGCGGTCCGTCGCTCCGCGGCAGCGACGAGTTCGTTCGCCCGTTCGAGCGCGGCCTCCCGCCGGGACTCGTCGCTGCCGACGATGCCGCCCTCGCTCATCGAACTGTCGAGCGGGGTCACGACGTTCAGCACCGTCACCGGGCAGTCGAACGTGTCGAGGGCGTGGGTCAGCGCCTCGTCCGCCAGCGGCGACCCGTCCAGCGGAACGAGGACGTGCGTGGGTGGCATACACGCTCTCGGAGGCCGGGGCACAAGTAACCACGCCGAGTCCCCGGGCCGGGTGCGACGGCCCGGCGGCCGTCAGAGCCAACAGACGCCCGCGTCGCCTCTCGGTCATGACCGACGCCAGACCGAACGTCCTCTTCCTGCTCACCGACCAAGAGCGCGCCGACCTCGTGGAACCCGGCGGACTGCCGGTCGAGACGCCCAACATCGACCGCCTGCGCGAGTCGGGGACGTGGTTCGACCGCGCGTACACGCCGACGAGCATCTGCACGAGTGCGCGGGCCTCCCTGCTGACCGGACTGTACCCCCACGCCCACGGGATGATAAACAACAGCCACGAGGCCGACGCCATCCGGACGGAGTTGCCCGAGGGCCTGCCCACGTTCGGCGAGTTGCTCGCCGACGCGGGCTACGAGAACGGCTACGTCGGCAAGTGGCACGTCGGTCGGACGCGCGGGCCCGAGGCGTACGGCTTCGAGTACTTCGGCGGGAGCGACGACCACCACGACGATTTGGACGAACGCTACCGTCGCTACCTGGAGTCGCTGGACGTGGACGCCGACTCGGAGACGGTCACCGACGCCGTCTACGCCGACGACGGCGACGAGGAGATGCTCGTCTCCGGCACCACGTCGCTCCCGCCGGAGGCGACGCGGACGTACTTCCTCGCGGAACTCACCGTCGACGCCGTCGAGCGTCGGGCGGCGAACGGCGACGCCCCGTTCTTCCACCGGACGGACTTCCTCGGCCCGCACCACCCCTACGTCGTCCCCGAACCGTACGCCTCGATGTACGACCCCGACGACGTCGAACCGTGGCCGTCGTACGCCGAGACGTTCGACGGGAAACCGCGGGCCCACGACCGCTACCGCCACTACCGCGGCGTCGACGACTTCGACTGGGAGACGTGGGCGGAACTCGTGGCGAACTACTTCGGCTTCGTCACGTTCATCGACGACCAGTTCGGGCGGATACTGGACGCGCTGGAACGGACGGGGCTGGCCGACGAGACGGTGGTCGTCCACGCCGCCGACCACGGCGACTTCACGGGGTCGCACCGCCAGTTCAACAAGGGGCCGCTGATGTACGAGCAGACGTACCGGATTCCGCTGGTGGTCCGCGACCCGCGGACCGACACCGTCGAGGAGAGCGACGCCTTCGTCCGCCTGCACGACCTGATGCCGACGTTCCTCGACTGGGCCGGCGCGGAGACGGCGGCGGAGACGCACGCGCGGAGCCTTCGGCCCCTGCTCTCCGGCGACGAACCCGACGACTGGCCGGACTCGGTGTACGCGCAGTACCACGGCGACGAGTTCGGCCTCTACTCCCAGCGGATGGTCCGCACCGACCGCTACAAGTTCGTCTACAACGGTCCCGACCGGAACGAACTGTACGACCTGCGCGAGGACCCGCACGAACTGCGGAACCTCGCGGAACATCCGCACTACGAGGACGTGCGGGAGGCGATGGGGGAGCGACTGGCCGCGTGGATGGACGACGTGGACGACACGCTGGCCGGGTGGGTGCCGAAGACGCTCTAGTCGACGGCCGGCCGCCGACTGTCGACGCTCAGAGGTAGCCGAGGTCCGAGAGTCGGGCCTTCGTCGAGTCCGTCATCGACACCTCGCCGCCCGACTCGGCGTGTTCGAAGGAGTCGACCCACTGGTCGAGGCGGTCCGAGAGCAGACTCGTCCGCTCGGGGTGGTCGCCCGCGCGGTTCCACGTCTCGTCGGGGTCCGCGCCGACGCGGTAGAACCACTCGCTGCCGTCGGAGGCGGTGACGTACTTCTCGTCGGCCGTCCGGACCGCGCGGAGCGACCGGTCGAACGCCCGGACGCGTTCGGGTACCTCGCCGAACCGCGACGCCAGCGAGTCGGGCGACGGTTGCGGGCCGAGGTACTCCGCGAAGACGGCGTCGCGCGGGTCGGCGTCGGCGTCGGGGTGGAGCGACCGGGCGTGCATCTGTCGCTCGAACGCCGGGTCGTCGATGCCGGCCGCGTCGAGAAGCGTCGGCGCGAGGTCGAGCGTCTGAACGAGGTCGTCGCGCCGACCGCCGTCGAACGGGCCGCCGCGGGCGACCATCGGCACGTGCAACAGCGTGTCGTACAGGTTGTACTGGTGGCCGAAGAAGCCGTGGTCGCCGATGTTCTCGCCGTGGTCGCCGAGGGCGACGAACACGGTGTCCTCCCACTCGCCGGCGGCGACGAGCGACTCGCGGAGGCGGGCCAGTTGGTCGTCGAGGTAGGCGAGCGACCCGCGATAGAGTCCGCGGAGCGCCTCGAACTCGCGGTCGTTCAGCGCGTACTCGCCCACGTCGTACGCTCTGGGGTCCTGTCGGAGCGTCGTCGCCTCGTCGTAGGAGGTGTCGGGCGGGAGGTACGGTTCGGCGTACTCCCGCGGCGGGCGGTACTCGGCGTGGGGTTCGATGAAGTTCAGAAAGCAGAAGAACGGCGTCTCGTCGTCGCGGTCGGAGAGCCACGAGTCCACCCACGACGTCGCCCGTTCGGCGCCGTCGCCGGCCGCGAACTCGTCGTAGACCAGGTTCGCCGCGTTGACGAGTGGGTTGCCGTCGAACAGTCTGTCGCCCGCGGCGCGCAGTTTCTCCATCGGATGCTCGGCCCGGGTGACGGTCCCGAGGTCGGTGTCCGACTGGACGTACTGCCAGCCCTTCCGGAGCGTGTCGAACCCGCGGCCGAAGCCGAACTCCTCGGTCACCCACGTGTTGTTCGAGACGCCGACCGTCTCGTAGCCGGCGGCGGAGAACGCCTCCGCCAGCGTGCGGGGCGAGTCGTCGAGATACGTGTGGTCGCCGTGCGCACCGTGCTGTGAGGGGTACGTGCCGGTGAACAGCGAGGCGTGCGAGGGGAGCGTCCACGGCGCGGGCGAGAACGCGTTCGTGAACTCCGTCCCGTCGGCGGCGACGTCGGCCAGCGTCGGCATCGGCGACGAAGAGGCGGGAACCGTGTCGCGGGCGCGAACCGTGTCGAGGACGGTGAGGACGACGTTCGGACGACTCATCGCCGCACCTCCGTCCGACGCGTCGTTCCGGCCGCATCGCGACGACCGGGGCGTATCTTCCAAGCACTCATAGTGAGAAAATTACGCCCGCATCGTTTCATGGTTCGGGCTGTATATACCGCGGCGCGTCGAACCGCGGGCGATAAGTCCGAACGGCGACGAGGGCCACTCGTGCGCGCCTTCCGACTCGCCTACGACGGCCGGCCGTTCTACGGCTACCAGCGCCAGCCGTCGGTTCCGACGGTCGAAGACGCCCTGTTCGACGGCCTCCGCGCCCTCGGCGTCCTCGACGAGGAGGCGCGAAAGCCCGCGGGCTACGCCGCCGCCGGACGGACCGACGCCGGGGTGTCCGCCGTCGCGCAGACCGTCGCGTTCGACTGTCCCGACTGGTGTACGCCGCGGGCACTGAACGCCGAGTTGCCCGCGAGCGTCCGGGCGTGGGCCGCCGCCGACGTGTCCGAGGCGTTCCACGCGACGCACCACGCCGTCGAACGCGCCTACGTCTACGACCTGTACGCGCCGGCGGCGGACGCGTCGCTGGCGCGGGCGGCCGCCGACGCCCTCTCGGGCGAACACGACTTCCACAACCTCACGAGCGACGACCGCGGGACGGTCAGAGACCTCTCCGTGCGCGTCGAACCCGACGGCGAGTTCCTCGTCCTCTCCGTCTCGGCCGGTGGCTTCCCGTACAACCTGGTCCGTCGCCTCGCCAGCCTCGTCCACGCCGTCGCCGCCGGCGACCGGTCGCTCTCGGACGTGGAGACGATTCTCGGCCCCGACCCGGTGACGGGCCCCGAGGGCGTCCCGGCGGCCCCGCCGGAGCCACTCGTCCTCGAAGGCGTCGTCTACCCCGAGGTGACGTTCGAACGCGACCCGCAAGCCGTCGAGAGCGCGGCGAACGTCTTCGAGCGACGGCGACGGAACGGCCTCGTCCGCGCCCGCGTGGCCGGGCGCGTCCGGCGCGGCGTCGAGGGGGCGTCCGACGGGAGCGGTGGCGGCGAGAGCGCGGCCGGCGGGACCGGCGAGCTATAGACTCTCGGTAGCCGAACGGAGGCGAACACAGCCCTCATAGCAACCTCTTGGTCGCCGCGGACGGGACGGGCGGGTATGAGCTACGACGCGGTCATCGTCGACAACGACGGCGTCCTGACGAAACCGACGCCGACGAACGTCCACCGGGCCGCGGTGCGCGCCGCGTTCTCCGAGTTCGGGGTCGAACCGACCACGGAGGGCGTCGACGGCGTCGTCCACGGGAGTCTCACGCACGTCCGGCGCGTCTGCGAGGTGCACGGCGTCGACTACGAGGAGTTCTGGCCCCGCCACGAGGCGAACGCCGCCGCCGCGCAGGCCGCCGCCATCGAACGCGGCGAGAAGACCCTGTACGACGACGTCTCCGCCCTCGTGGACCTCGACCGGACGCTGGCGCTGGTGAGCAACAACCAGCACGAGACGGTCGAGACGATTCTGGAGGCGTTCGAACTGGACAGCCTGTTCGAGGTGGCGTACGGCCGCGACCCGACGGTGGAGGGCTACCGGAACCGCAAGCCGTCGCCGCACTACCTCGAACGCGCCATCGACGAACTCGACGCGGAACGCGTCCTCTACGTCGGCGACAGTAACGTGGACGTGCTCGCCGCGAGTCGCGCCGGTGCCGACTCCGCGTTCGTCCGTCGCCCCCACCGAGAGGACTACCGACTGGCCGGCGACCCGACGTACGAGGTGCAGTCGCTCGCCGACGTCGCCTCGCTCTGCTGAGCCGTCCCCCCGACCAAGACGTACAGAATCGGCTACACTTTTGTCGGCCGTCGGCGAACCGGGCGGTATGGCCCTCCTCGAATCCGCCACGCGGACGCACCGCGACTTCGCGTACCACGTCACCGTCGGCGCCGGCATCTTCGCGCTCGTCTCCGGCGTGGGGTCGGTCGTCGGCGCGTCGCTCGGTGGGGGCGGAATCGTCGTCGCCCTCGTCGCGACGCTGCTCGGCGTCTACCTCGGCAGTCTGGAAGTCGCCGTCGCCGTCGAACTCGTCGTCGAAGCCGCGGGTGAGGCGCGGTGAGCGACGACTCGCCCGCGGACGCGCCGACAGGAGACGCACCGACAGGAGACGCGCCGACAGGAGCCGCCGCCCGCGAACCGGTCGTCTCGGAGTCGGCCGTCAGGGGCGGCGCGTACCACCTCACCGCCGCGTTCGTCGTGTTCGCGGTCGGTCAGTTCGTCGCCGGCCGAATCGCCGAGGCCGTGAGCATCCTCGATTTGGGCGTCCTCGCGTACGCCCTCGTCCTCGTCCCGGCCGTCTACCTCGCCGCGCGGCAGTTCCTCCGCGGCGTCGCTCTCGTCGTCGCCGACGTTCGGTAGCCGTCCCGGCGAGTCACTCCCACGCGCCGGGCCAGAGGTCCGCCGCGCGCATCCCCGTCTCGAAGTCGGCCGCGCGGAACGCGGCGGCGAGTTCGTCGGCCGCGAGGCGCGGAATCTCCTCAGTCTCGGCGAGTTCGCGGACGAGAAGCGCGGTCAGCATCGCGTGTTCGCGGACGTTCCGGTCGTCCACCTTGTCCCGCGTGTCGGCGTGAGTGTGTCCCCACCCGCGCCCGCGTTCGCCGCTGTCGCTGTGCAGTTGCACGGCGGGGACGCCCGCGCGGACGAACGGCCACTGGTCGCTGAACGGGTGCGGTTCCGTCTCCGTCTGGATTGGGTGTCGCGTCTCGTCGGCGACGCGTTCGGCCGCCGCCGCCGTCGCCTCGGAGGTGTGCGCCATCGCGACCAAGTCCCGGTATCGTCCCGCGCCGTCCACGTTCACGACGGCCTTCAGTCGGTCGTGGTCGAGTTCCTCGGCGAGGCGTTCGGCCCCGGTCAGTCCCGTCTCCTCGCAACCGACGCCCGCGACGCGGACGCCGACGGGCAGGTCCACCTGCGAGAGGATGCGCGCCGCGGTGACGACGACGGCGATGCCGCACCCGTTGTCGAGGGCTCCCTCCGCGATGTCGTGGGCGTCGTAGTGGGCGAGGAGGAGAATCTCCTCGTCGGTGTCGGGGCCGAGGCGGCCGACGACGTTCTGGCTCTCGCCGGGCGTCGTCTCGGCGTCCACCGTCAGATGCGCCTCCACTCCCTCGTCGGCGTAGTCGGTCAACCACGCGCCGGCCTCCTTGCTCACGCCGACGGCGGGGGCGGCGGCCTCCTCGCCGAACTTCAGCGACCCCGTGGGCGGGAGTTGCCCGGGGACGTGGTTGACGAAGACGAACGCCTCCGCGCCGGCGTCGACGGCGTAGCCGAACTTCTCCATCCGGTGGACGAACCGCCCGCCCGGCGGCGTCGTCGTGGAGGCGACGGCTATCTTGCCCGCCACGTCGTGGTCGTCTATCTCGTCCGGCGTCCCGTGGCCCACGGAGACGAGTTCCCCCGTCGCGTCGCCGGCCGGCGAGTACGGGAGCGCGACGGTTTCGAACGCCCTGTCGTCGGCTTCGACGGTGAGTTCCGACGACCCGCGGGTCCACGCCTGCATCTCGAACGACTCCTCGCGCACGTCGCGGACGCCGGCGTCGCCGAAGGCGTCGGCGACGAGTTCGGCCGCGCGGCGTTCGCCGTCGCTACCGCCCATCCGATTGCCGATGCGCGTCAGTCGCGTCAGAAACTCCCACGGTTCGTCGTCGGTCCACACTCGTCCGAGTGCGGCGTCCATCCGTCCGTCGTCGGCCGTCTCCGTGTCGTGGTCGTCCATACCACGCCGTCGGCCGAGAGGGCGAAAGAGGTTGGGAAGACGGCGGTGTGCGCCGGGAACGCGGCGTGGCGCGACGCGGACGCGGCGGAGACACCGACGGTGCGAGGCCCGACTCACGTTCGAAAGGGCCCTAAATTTTAACCACACATACTGCAAAAAACAGTTCGATGCCGACGTGTGAAAACTGCGGTTCGTTCGTAACAGCGGAGTACGTCCGCGTATTCGCCCCCGAAGAGATGGACAGCCCCCGGGTGTGTCCGAGTTGCGAAGACAAGGTCAGAGACGGGGGCGACGTTCGGGAAGCCCGCGCGACGAGACACTGACGGCGAAACGCTGTCGAGACGTGCGTTCTCTCGGCTCTCTCCTCGGTGGACCCCAACGACGACGCCGAACTCGCAATCGAACGCGAGCGACTGCCGGCCCCCGTTCGGGAGCGACCCAAACTGATTAGGCGTCAGTCATACGGACTCAGCACCACAAGCAGTGAGTGCGGCACGGGCGCACCGACGTTCGTGTCCCGCAACGGCCCGACGCACCCAGTCGGACCGTGTCCGAGTCGACGCCCTCGTCAGGCGTGACTCGATGGTAGGCACCCACCCACCATCCCCCCACCCCACCCCACCCCACCCGCCACCGACGCCCTGAGTCCCCGCGCGGTGGCCCGCGCGCCGTCCCCCCCACCACGGCGCGCCGGCCGCCCACTCTTTGCGACCCTCCCACCCCACCCCTCTTGCTCCAACCTCCGAGCGACGGCTTCGGAAACGATGCCGCGTCCGACCCGCAGACGGCGGCCGAACGGCGGACCGACGGCGCCCGTCGGCCGGCGAGAATTGGCAAGGCTTACCACGACACCGCCGTTCTCACGAGGTATGAGTTCGGTTCCCGAACGGAGTGACATCGACTCCGAATACAAGTGGGATTTGGAGAGTATCTACGCGAGCGACGACGACTGGGAGGCGGCGTTCGAGGACGTGCAGGGACGACTCGAGGAGTTAGCCGAGTACGAGGGGCGCGTGACCGAGACGCCCGGCGGACTTCTCGAACTGCTCGAACGCCAAGAGGACATCATGCGCGACGTCTCGAAGGTGGTCAGTTACGCCAGCCTGCGGAGCGCCGAGGACACCCGAAATCAGGAGTATCAGGCGCTGCAGGCGAGAGCCGAGTCGCTCTCCTCGGAGGCGCAGTCGACGGTGAGTTTCGTCGAACCCGAACTGCAGGAACTGAGCGAGGAGGACGTCGAGTCGTTCGTCGAGGCGGAACCCGCGCTGGCCGAGTACGAACACTACTTCGACGACGTGCTTCGGATGAAGCCGCACACCCGGTCGGCCGAAGTCGAGGAACTCCTCGCGGAGTTGGGCGAAGTCGCCGGCGCGCCCAGCGACATCTACAACATGCTGTCGAACGCGGACATGACGTTCCCCACCGTCGAGAACCCCGAGGGCGAGTCCGTCGAAATCTCGCAGGGGAACTTCACGAAACTCCAGAAGCACCCGAACCGCGAGTTCCGCCGCGAGGTGTACGAGCAGTTCTACGACGAGTGGGCGGACGTTCGCAACAGCGTCGGCACCGCGCTGAAGAACAGCGTCAAGAAGGACGTGAAGTACGCGAAGGCGCGGAACTACGACACCGCCCGTGCGGCCGCCCTCGACGGTCCGAACGTCCCCGTCGAGGTGTACGACACCCTCCTCGAGACGGTGCGTGACAACCTCGACTACCTCCACCGCCACGCCGAACTGAAGCGGGAAGCGCTCGACGTCGAGGAGTTGGAGATGTGGGACCTCTACATGTCGCTGACGGGCGACGAGGGGCCGGAGGTCACCTACGAGGAGGCCACGGAGTACATCGTCGAAGCCGTCGCCCCCCTCGGCGAGGAGTACCAGTCCCGCGTCGCGGAGGGCCTGGAGAACCGCTGGGTCGACGTGTACGAGAACCGCGGGAAGCGCGCCGGCGCGTTCTCCGCCGGCACGTACGACACCCAGCCGTTCATCATGATGAACTATCAGGACGACATCGCGAGCATGTTCACGCTCGCTCACGAACTCGGCCACTCCCTGCACTCCGAACTGGCGAAGGACGAACAGCCGTGGCACTACGCCGACTACACCATCTTCGTCGCCGAAGTCGCCTCCACGGTGAACGAGACGCTCCTCACCCACCACCTGCTCGAGAACGTCGAGGACGAGGCGTTGCGGACCCACGTCCTCGACGAGTACCTCGAACGCTTCCGCTCGACGCTGTACCGCCAGACGATGTTCGCCGACTTCGAACACCAGATTCACACCGTAAGCGAAGACGGCGGCGCACTCACGCCCGACCGGTTCGACGACCTGTACGGCGACCTGAAACAGGAGTTCTACGCGCCCGCGAACGTGGACGACCGAATCGCTCGCGAGTGGATGCGTATTCCTCATTTCTACTACAACTACTACGTCTACCAGTACTCGACGGGCATCTCAGCCGCCGTCGCCATCGTCGAACGCATCCTGAACGACGGAGAGGAGGCAGCCGCGGACTACCGCGAGGCACTCGCCCTCGGCGGGTCGGCCTACCCGATAGACGTGCTGGAGACGGCGGGCGTCGACATGGCGTCGCCCGACCCCATCGAGTCCGCCCTCGGCGTCTACGGCGACTACCTCGACGAGATAGCCGACCTGCTTGACCTCGAATAGGGCGACCGGGGCGCGGCCTCACCGCTTCCCGCGGACCGTCGAGAACCCCGTCGATGAACCCATATCCGACCGCGAGGACGGGACCGTCGAGAACCGCGACGACCCGGCGGTAGACTGCATCCGGCCATCATCGTCGTCCTCGTCGTCTCCGAGCAACCCGTCGTCATCCTCGTCGTCGTCGTCCTCGTCGTCTCCGAGCAACTCATCGTCGTCTTCTTGCTCGTCGCCCTCGCTCGCCTCGTCGTCCGAGAACATCGCACGGAGGCGCTCGACGTGCTCTTCGAGTTCGACGAGTTCGTCGTCCTCGTCTCCCGTTCCGTCGTCGTCCGCGCCGTCCTCCTCGCCGTCGGCCGAGTCGTCGTCGGTCAACGAGTCGATGAATCCCTCGTCGTCGCCGCCCGACTCGCCGTCGTCGTCGGTCAGCGTGTCGACCAGTCCCGCGTCGTCGCCGCTCTCGCCGTCGTCTGCACCGCCGTCGGCGCTCTCGGCCGGCGCGCCGTCCGCCTCGTCCTCGTCGCCGAGGTGACCGAACTGGTCGAGGTACTCCTTCAGTTGCGCGAACCCGCCGTCGTCCTCGCTCTCTTCGCCGACGACGCGGTCCAGACGGTCGATTCGCTCCTCGTCGGAGAGGTCGGACCACGATTCGCCCATGTCGGCCAGTCGGAGGAGTCGCCGTAACTCGACTATCGCGGCGGCGTCGGCGTCGCGAATCACCGCCGGGAGGTCCACCGGCGAGACGTCGTCCGGGACGTCGTCGAACCCGGCCGCGTCCAGCAGGTCCGCGACAGACGCCGACGAGACGGCCGACGCGAGTCGATCCGTCGACTCGCGGAGCGACTCGCGTTCCTCCTCGGGGAGCGATCCGTCCTCGCGTTCGGCGTCGGCGCTCTCAGCCGCCGTCGTGGCTTCTTCGAACGCGTCGCCGAGTTCCGTCTCCGTGTCCGTCATGAGTGGCTCGGGGCGTTACTCCCCGTCGTCGTCTGCACCGTCTTCTGTCTCCGCCGCATCGAACTGCTCGACGATGGCGTCGACCATCTCGTCCTTCGGGAGGTTCGCCTTCACGTCGGACTCCTTGGCGATGGACTGGAGTTTCGAGTACTCCATCATCTCCAGTAGCTCGCGGTACGTCTCCTTGCGGAGTTCGTCCATCTGCCCCGACTGGAGCGCCTCGGCCGCCTCGCTGGCCTTCTCGCCGGCCGCGTCCGACGCGTCCTCGGCGGACGCTTTGGCGTCTTCGGCCGTCTCCTTCGCCTCGTCGGCCGCGTCCGTTGCCTCGTCGGACGCCTCGGCCGCCGCCTCTTTGGCGGCCTCCTGTCGCTCCTCCAGTCGGTCGATAGCCCCGCGGAGGGCGTCGCCGACCGGTTCCTTGAACTCCGGCTTCCGGAGCGTGCGTCCGACCGCGACGAGCAGCGACTTGGCGAACCGGGCCGACAGCGACGGGTCGTCGTCGTCCCAGAACGTCAGCTTCGACAGGAGCCAGTCGACGAGGCCGCGGCCGAGGGCGCGTCCGAGCGCCTCGCCCAGCGTCTCGCCGACGGACCGGCCGAGCGACTGCCCGTCGACGTCGTCCAGCACGTCGTCGTCGCCGGTCAGCACCGAACCGACGTCTATCTCGTCGACGACGTCGTTGGCGACGTCCGACGCCACGTTGGCGGTGTCGCTCACGACGCCTCACCTCCGTCGTCGGACGACTCGTCGTCAGTTCCGTCCTCCGAGCCGTCGTCGTCCGCGGCGTCCGCTTCGCCGTCCGACGCCGAGTCGCCGCTCTCGCCCTCGGCGTCGTCGGTGTCGGCGTCGTCCTCCGACTCGTCACCGCCGGAGAGAAGCGGCTCGACGACCGTCGCACCGAGGGCGCCGCCGGCCCACGCGCCGAGACTGCGCCCGACGAACGCGCCGACGGCCTCGCCGGCCGTCGCGTCCTCGTCCTCGAACTCGTCGGCCAACGGCGTATCGGCGAACACCTCGGCGAAGTCCACGTTCTCGAACGCTCCCGCGACGCTCGGCGTCTCCTCGCTCATGCTTCGGACCCGGACCCCGACTCGCCGCCGTCGTCGGAGTCTTCGAACATCTGCTCGACGAGTTCCTTCAGGACGGAGGTGAGAATCTCGTCGAACGGTACGTCGCCGAACGCCTCGCTCAGCGACTCCTTCACGGAGCCGGCCGCCTCGGAGACGCGGCTCTCGCCGTCTTCGCCCTCGCCCTCGCCGTCTTCACCCTCGCCCTCGCCGCCTTCACCGCTGCTGAGGAAGTCGCCGAAGAGGCCGCCCTCGCCGTCCTCGTCGGGCATGATGCCCTCGAACAGGCTCCCGCCGAGGAGGTCCATCAGCAGCCCGCTGCCCCCGGAGCCGAGGAGTCCGGAGACGGCGTCGAGGAGGTTTCCGAGCAGGTTTCCGGGACCGCTGACCGCGGAGACGTCGAGCACGACTTCGTTCAGGTCGACTTCGAGGCCGAGGAGGTCGAGGAACAGCCCTTCGAGGTCGAGAAACAGGACTGTCGTTCCCTCGTCCTCTTCGTAGTCCCTCCCCTCGTCTTCGGACTCCGCCTCGGCGGCTTCTCCGTCCTCGGACTCGTCGGATTCGGCGCTCTCTTCGTCTTCTTCCGTCTCCGCCTCGTCCGCCGATTCCTCGTCTTCCGACTCCTCCTCCGCCGATTCCTCGTCTTCCGACTCCTCCTCCGCCGACTCTTCGGCGGACTCGGACTGGCCGTTGGACGCGGCGTCGCCGTCCTCTCCGCCGCTCTCCTCCTCTTGCTCGGCGGCCTGCGCCTC
Source organism: Halogeometricum rufum (assembly GCF_900112175.1). Classification (NCBI taxonomy): domain Archaea; kingdom Methanobacteriati; phylum Methanobacteriota; class Halobacteria; order Halobacteriales; family Haloferacaceae; genus Halogeometricum; species Halogeometricum rufum. The sequence continues at coordinate 1,048,881 of NZ_FOYT01000002.1, forward strand.
ACCGCCGTCGGTGAGGATGCGGCACTCGTCGGGAGTCTGCAGTTGATTCGGCGCTTCGTCGACTCGCTCGTCGGACTGCGTAGACGCGTCAGTCATGGGTTCTCTTTTGCGATTCAAGTGGCCCACACTAAGCCATTCTGGCAGACAGGCCCCGAGAGTCACGTATTCTGGTGTTTCAGGCTCTGGCTGCTTTCTCCGAGGCTGTTATTTTACGAGAAAATGAGTTCGATATTAATTCCGCTCGCGAACCGAGTCCTCCGGGAATGACGTGCTCGCTCCGTTGCGCGCGTCCAGTCGGGGTCAGTCCCCCCGCGGGTACCGACTTCGCTCCTCGCTGTCGCTCGGAGACGAAGAAGCGGGCCGGGAGGGACTTGAACCTCAGTCGCTTCGCTCACTCCGTTCGCTACGCTCCCTGGTTCAAGTCTCCCGTCGGAGGTACGACACCGCTCGCTGTCGCTCGCGGGTCTGTAACGGGCCGGGAGGGACTTGAACCCCCGACCGTCTGGTTAAAAGCCAGACGCTCTGCCAAACTGAGCTACCGGCCCTCGACCGTTCATAACTGACGGGTGGTGATAAGCGTTTACTCTCGCGTAGACTCTTGTACCGCGGCGTTGTCGGTCGAACTATGGCAGACGATCCGGCCGACACTTCCTTAGGAAAGTTCGTAGACGAATTCCTCCGCTTCGACACCACAGACGGGAACGAGGCGGCGGCGCAGGCGTGGTTTCGAGACCGACTCGAAGCGTTCGGCTTCGACGTGTACGAGTGGCGGGCCGACGCGGAACGACTCGCCGCCCACTCGTCGTTCCCGGACGACCCCGCGGAGATAGCCGTCGCCGACCGACCCAGCGTCGGCGGCGTGGTGGAGTTCGGCGACCCCGACGCCGGCCGAACGCTCGTGCTGAACGGCCACACCGACGTGGTGCCGGCCGACCGGGAGAACTGGTCGTCGGACCCGTTCGAACCGGTCTGGTCCGACGGACGACTCACCGCGCGCGGGGCCGCGGACATGAAGTCGGGGGTCGGCGCGGCCGTCTTCGCCGCGCGCGACCTGGTCGAACGCGTCGAATCGGGCGACCTGGAGGGACTGAACGGCCGCGTCGTCGTCGAGAGCGTCGTCGGCGAGGAGGAGGGGGGAATCGGGGCGGCCGCGGCCGCACTCGACAACCCCTACCCGTTCGACCGTGACGCCGCCATCGTCGCCGAACCGACCGAACTCCGGTGCGTGACGGCGACTGAGGGGACGGTGATGAAGCGGTTGCGGATTCGCGGGCGGGCGGCGCACGCCGCGACGCGGTGGAAGGGCGAGGACGTGTTGCCGCACTTCGAGCGCGTCCGACAGGCGTTCTTCGAGTTGGAGTCCGAACGCGGCGAGTCGGTGTCGCATCCGCTGTACGACGAGTACCCCATCCCGTGGCCCATCGTCGTCGGCATCGTGCGCGCCGGGTCGTGGTCGTCGTCGGTGGCCGGCACGCTGACGGCGGAGTGGCGCTTCGGCGTCGCGCCCGGCGAGACGGTGGACGAGGTGGAGGCGCAGTTCGAGGAGCGTCTGGCCGAGGTGGTCGAAGCGAGCGACTGGCTCTCCGAGCACCCGCCAGACTTCGAGCGGTTCACCATCCAGTTCGAACCCGCCGAGATAGACGCCGACGAACCCGTGGTGCAGTCGCTCCGGGAAGCGATGACCGCGACGGGCCACGACGACACCGACCCGGTGGGAGCGACGTACGGTGCGGACTCGCGGCACTACGTCGCCGCCGGGATACCGACCGTCGTGTACGGCCCGGGCACCGTCGAACAGGCGCACTTCCCCGACGAGAGCATCGACTGGGCGGAGGTGGAGACGGCCAGAGAGACGTACGTGGAGGCGGCGGCGCGGTTCCTTCAGTCGAAGTAGTCGTCAAGCGCCTCGTCCACGATGTCGCCCGGCGTGCGGTTCTCCAGCGACGCCCGGCGGCGGAGTTCGCGGTACCGGTCGGGCGAGACGGCGAGTTCGAGACGGCCGAGTCGGACGCCGTGTTCGGCGAGGGCGTCGGCGACCGAGCGCCCGTCGTTCACCTCGCTGGCGGCGCGGCGGACCTCCCGAACCGTCAGGTCGCCGTCGAGGACGGCCCACGCGAGGTCGAACCGGTCCGGCCCGGGGACGCGGGCGATGTGCTTGGCCGCGGTGGGCGCGATGTGTCCGCGGGCGACGTGTCGGCGCACGGCCTGCGGTAGGTCGTGGACGCGCGCCCACTTGCGGATGAACGAGACGGAGACGTCGCCGCCGGCGCGTTCGGCGGCCTTCTTGTACGACCCGACGCCACGGACGAGGGCGGCGCACGCCGCGGCGCCGCGGAGCATGTAGACGTTGTCCTCGTCGCCGACGGTGTTCTCCGAGAAGGCGCGGACCGTCGTCGCCGCCTCGGCGAGGCTCTCGGGGTCGTCCGGGTCGAACCCGACGGCCTCGCGGGCGCGTTCGCCCGTTATCTCGGGGTCCGCCCGGACCACGGGCTCTCCGACCGGTTCCTCGCGGTCGGTGGGGAGCGAGTCGCGCCGGCGACCACCGTCGGGTTCCCGGTCGTCGTCCGTCATTCGTACACCTCAGTAACGGACCGGCCGATAAAAGCGTCTCCCCGTCCGGCAACGTCTGCTGCGGCGGGGTCGAACCCGGCGTTCGAGGTGAGCGCGTTCGCCCACCCCGGGACGGTTCCGAGAGTGCGAGCGTCACACACCGCGTCAGTCGCCGCGGGTCTCCGAGAGGTGCTCCCAGATTTCGGTGCACCCCGCGCCGTCGTCGAGTGACGTCAGGTGGTCGTAGTCGTCGTCGGCCGCCTCGTCGGCGCCCGAGTCCGGTCGTTCCTCGTCGGACGGCGTCTCGGAGTCGGTGTCGAGCGTGTCCGGACTCATTCGTCGTCGGACCCGTCGGTGAGGTGCAGTTCGGGCGCGACGTCAGCCGAGACGTGCTGTCTCCGACCGGCGGGTCGGGGGGGAGAGTCGGTCATCGATTACCCGAAGGGACGGTACTCGGATAAGCGACACTTCGGGAGTAAACCGTACCTTTACTCCGGGAAACCAGAACCGATTGCCGTCATCTTCGACGCGCACTCTCGACGCCAATCGACAGACAGCAGCCGATTTCGAACCCGCCGTCGCGTCACCGACCGAGTCGGCCTTTGCTCGCGCCGTCAGAGTGGGGTAGACCGAAGACCTATCGAGCGTATGGTAGTTGCGCTTCGCATCCTCGACGACGGCGCGTGGATATCAGTCGACGACGACCGGAAGGTGAGCGTGAGCGAACTCTGGCGCGTTCCGGGCGGCGGTTTCTGCGGGTGCGACCTGACCGACTTGGTCGTCGAGGGGTTCGTCGAAGTGGGCGTCGACGGTCGGACGGTCGACGTTCGAGCGTACGGGCAGTGCATCGCCTGCGGGGCCGCCGGGACGACCGACTGGACGCCGGTCGGCCGCCTCGTCGAGGGCGAATTCCGTCACCTCGACCGCGATGGCGTCCTCGACCCCGTCGTCTTCGATTAACCGGCAATCTGTTCCGCTATACGGAAGCACCGGGTAGGGTTGACGAGAGGAACCGCCCTATGAGGGCGGCGTCCCAGAGGTGGTGTACGACCATGCCCACGGACGTCGAACGCTGGAAGTCAGAGGTGTACGGCAACGAGATACGCGACCACCTGTACGAGTTCGCGGAGGAGGGGTGGGACGCCATCCCGGAGGACGAACGCGACGCGTGGTTCGAGCGCTTCAAGTGGTGGGGACTGTACCACCAGCGGAACGGTCAGGAGTCGTACTTCATGATGCGCATCGGGACGCCGAACGGCGTGCTCGAACCGGGGCAACTCCGCGTCGTCGGCGAGATAGCCGAGGAGTACGCCACCGGTCCGGGGACGAACCCCATCTTCGGCGACGCCTACGCCGACTTCACGACGCGACAGTCCATCCAACTGCACTGGATAAACATCGAGGACGTGCCCGCCATCTTCGAGAAACTGGAGGCCAACGGCATGTCCACCCAGCAGGCCTGCGGCGACTCCTGGCGGAACATCGTCGGCAACCCCGTCGCCGGGAAGGACGCCGAGGAAGTCGTGGACGCGTGGCCGGTCATCCGCGACCTCAACGAGACGTTCAAGGGCGACGACGACCACTCGAACCTCCCGCGCAAGTGGAAGGTGTCGGTCACGGGGTCGCCCGACGGGTCCGGTCAGGGCGACATCAACGACCTCGCCTTCGAACCGGCGTACAGGGAGGTCAACGGCGAGGAACGGGTCGGCTTCAACGTCCGGGTCGGCGGCGGCCTCGCGCGCAACGAGGAACGCCTCGCCCGCGACATCGACGTGTGGGTCCCCCCCGAGGACGTCGCCGACGTGGCGGGCGGCCTCTCCGCCCTGTTCCGCGACTACGGCGACCGCGAGGACCGGTACAACGCCCGCATCAAGTTCCTCGTGGACGAGTGGGGGCCGGAGGAGGTTCGCCGCGTCCTGCAGGAGGAGTACGTGGACTTCGAACTCGCCGCCGCGGGCCGCGACGTTCGGGACGAGTACACCTACAACGCCGGCGACGGCGGCCGAAACGACCTCGTCGGCGTCCACGAACAGAAGGACGGGAGCTACTTCGTCGGCTTGAACGTCCTCGTCGGCCGGATGGGGGCCGCCGACGTCCTCGAACTGGCCGACCTGGCCGACGAGTACGGCTCCGGCGAGGTCCGCCTCTCCCAGCGACAGAACGTCATCGTCACCGACGTGCCCGAGGAGAGCCTCGACGACTTCCTCGCGGCGGACCTGCTCGACCAGTACTCGCCGGACCCCTCGCCGTTCATGCGCGGGTCCGTCGCCTGTACGGGGACGGAGTTCTGCTCGCTGTCCATCGTGGAGACGAAGAACCGGCAGGTCCGCTACGCCCGGTGGCTGAAGGAGAACGTCGAACTACCCGAGGACGTCGACCAGTTCCACGTCCACCTCTCGGGGTGTACGGCCTCCTGCGCCCAGCCGCAGATTGCCGACGTCAGCCTCCGCGGGATGAAGACGCGGAAGGACGGCGAACCGGTCGAAGCCCTCGACGTGGGACTGGGCGGCGGCCTCGGCGAGGAACCGCAGTTCGCTCGCTGGGTGACGCAACGCGTCCCCGCCGACGAGGTGCCGGGCGCAATCCGGAACCTCCTCGACCGGTTCGCGGAGAACCGCGCGGACGGCGAGAGCTTCCGCGAGTTCGTCGCCCGCCACGACGACGAGGAACTCGACGCGTTCGTCGACCCCGAGGAGACGGACTACGACGACCCGATGATGCACAACACGAAGATGACCTGGTACCCGTACGCCGACGACGACTCGATGGACGCGAGTCCGGCCCCGACGCACCCCGGCGACGCGCCGACGTCGGCGGACGACTGAGCGACGACAAGGGACGACAGCGATAAGCGCGTCCCGCGACGACGACTCTCCATGCCCAACAGACTGCTCCGCGTGAACGCGTACACGACGTTCGACATGCTCGACGGCGAGGCGGTGGGCCACGACTTCACCGAGGAGGCGTTCGCCGTCCTCAACGTCACCGCGCCGCGGCAGAACCCCGACCACGTCCGACTCGAACTCGAACTCGACAACGGTCAGTTGGACCACCTGCCGGCGCACGCCGACAGGGTGACGCTCTCGGCGTCCGAGGCGCGGACCCTCGCCGAGGAACTGGAGTCGTACGCCGACCGGGTCGAGGCGGCCCAGAGCGACGACGCGCCGGACCGATCGGACGACTGAGCGGTCGCTCGTCGGAGGGTTCGGGTCTCGACGTTGCTAGACGGGAATCGCAGCGCTCGCCGTCGTCGCGTCGGCGGTCAAAAGTGTCGCGTCGAACTCGCGACGGAAGGGGTGGGGGGTGGGGAGTTCCGGGGGGAGATGGAACACCGTCGCGAATGGTGGGTGCCACTTCGACGCGCATCGTTTTCTACGGGACCACCGTACATATAACCAATCGGAACGTGTTCTGTACGCGCACTTTCGCCCTCGACGATAGGCTCGCGGGCGGTCACTCGTCCCAGCCGGCGCGTTCCCGCCACCGGGCTTGCTGCCGGCGTTCGGTCACGTGGTCGATGCCGTCGGCGAGGACGTCTCTGACGGCGCTCTCGAAGTCCGTCACGTCCGCGAGCATCCCCGACTGGAACGCCCGCACCAGTTCGTACGTCCACCGGTCGTCGACGGCGCCCGCCGGGAGGATGTGGTCGCGGAGTTCGTCCGCCCACGCGTCGTGTCCGGCGTCGCGGAGTCGCGTCTCCGCGACGGCCAGGTGGTCCATGGCGTGTCCGATCTGATGGTGGAACGTCAACAGCGCGCCGTACCCCCGGTAGACGTGTTCGAGACCGAGTTCTAACTCGTGGAGCGCCTCCCGTTCGGCGTCCGTGAGGTCGAGGTCCGGCCGACTCGACGGAGAGTGGTCGTCGCTCATACGCGAACTACGTCACGTCGACGCATACCATTGTCGGCGGACGGCGAGTCGATGGGCGCCGGAGGAGTCGCGTCGCCGCCGGACGCGTCCGAACCAGACGAACGCCGCGTTCGCCGGGGAGTCAGCGGCGGTGATACCGCTGGAACGCCTCGAAACCGACGAGTCCGACGGCGACGCCGGCGCCGACGGCGAATCCGAGGGCGAGTCCGCCGCCGAGACTCCCCGAACGGATGACGCCGACGACGGCACCGAGGGCGGTTGCGGCGGCGACGGACGCGAGTGCGCGGACCACGAGCGACGTATCGACCACGGGAGAGCCGTCAGCCGCCTCGCGGAAAGTCGTTTTCCGCGCTCCCGTCGAACGGCGACTCGGCTCCGAGGACGAGCACCGACCCGACGACGAGGACGACGCCCGCGAGGGCGAGGGACGGCGAGGCGGCGTCCGAGACGACGCCGCCGGCGAGTTGGAACGGGACGACGGTGAGTCCGCTCGCCATCGCCATCGCGCTCAGCACCGTGGCGCGTCCGAGCGTCTCGATGCGGTCGTTGACGTACTGCCCGGCGAGCGAGCGGGTCGGTTCGACGACGACGCGGGCGAGGAGGAGGACGGGCACCGCGACGAGGGGGACGAAGAGCGCGGCCACCAGTCCGCCGCCGACGACGAACGGGAGGGCGACGAACCACCGTCGGAGGCCGACTATCTCGCGTATCGCCTCGAGGCGGTAGCTCACGCCCGCTGAGGCGAGGTTGATGACGGCGTAGAACCCGCCTAGCAGCGTCTCGACCCGAAACGGGAGGGCGTGGCCGACGACGGCCGACTCTTGTGGAGGTAGTACTTCAGGACGCTTCCCACGCCGGGCGACTCGTCGGGACGTGACACGCGCGGCAGTCGCGAACGCCAGGTGAACTACGTTTCGTTAGGACGAAACGGCAGAATCGTAATACGGTGCGTGACCGAGGCCCGCGGGCGCCGCTGGAACGTCTGTGACGACGGCCGTCGGCGGAGACGGTGCCGTCAAGCGGTCGCCGGTGCCGGCGCGACTACGCCGAGGCGTCGTAGCCCGCGTCCTCGACGGCGGCGACGAGTTCGGACGCGTCCGCGTCGCCCTCCACCGTCACGGACGACGACTCGTGGTCGGCGGTGGCGGATTCGACGCCTGCGACGCCCGAGAGCGCCTCTTCGACGGTCTGTTCGCAGTGGCCGCAACTCATGCCTTCGACGGTGAACGTCTGACTCATGACGGTCACGCTTGTGGGTGCACGCTTTTCCGAGTTTCTCTTGGCTATCCACACTCACTCCGGTTCGTCAGTCGAAGAGACGAAAGTGAGAGCAGAGACGACCGAGTGAGTCGAAGCCGGTGCGAGCCCGTCAGTCCACGAACACGCTGTTGTAGCGGCGTTCGACTTCGAGGCGTTGCTCGCGCGTGAGGTCGGACAGGTCGGCCCCGTCGTACATCCGGTAGGCCCACTGCTCGCGGGTGGGCATGTGCTCCCTGTCCTCGTTGATCCACGGCTGCCGGTTGTAGAGTTCCGTAATCTGCCCGGCGGACTCGTCGCTCAGGTTCGCGAAGTCGAGGTTCCACTTGGCTTGCGAAATCTCGTCCTTCGAGAGTTCGCCGCCGGTGTCGCCGAACTGGGCGTCGAACGCCTCCTGGACGTCCACGCGGCCGTCGAAGCCGAGTTCGTCGAAGTCGGTCCCGTACCGTTCCTGCGCGAGTTGGTCGCGGGTCTTCACCGTCGAGGGGTCCCACTCGCCGTCGGGTTGGCGCAGGTAGAACTCCTCGACTGCGGCCGCGTCCTCGGCGCCGAGGCTGTCGAACGACGACTCGAAGACGGCCTGTGCGATGGCGTCTCGACTCGTCTCGGAGTCGGCGTCGTCGGTGTTCGAGTCGTCCGACTCGGAGTCGCCGGCGTCGCCGCCCGACCCGCCGCCGTTCGCCTCGCTCGAGTCGTCACCCGAGTCCGGCGACTGCTCGGCGTCGGAGTCGTCGACCCCGTTCCGCTGTTCGTCCGACAGCGTGTCGCCCTCCAGCATCGGTGGACGGACGGTGATGGTGACGGTGTCCGTCGCCGTCGCGCCCGCCTCGTCGGTGACGGTGACGGCGAAGGTGTAGTTGGTCCGCTTCGTCACCTCGGGGGCGAGAATCTCGGGCTCCGCCGTGTCCGCGTAGGCCATGTCGGTTCGCGGACCGCCGACCTGCGCCCACTGGTAGGTGAGGTTGGCGTCGGAGCCGTCGGGGTCGGTCGAGGCCGTCGCGTCGAAGTGGACGCGGACCCACTCGCGGACCGTCCGGTTGCCGCCGGCCACCGCGACGGGCGGTTCGTTCGCGCGTTCGACCGCCCCTTCGTCCGCCTCGGCGTCGTCCGAGGACGCGTCGGACTCCGCGTCGCCGGCGTCAGACGGCGTGGCCGTGGCGGTGGCCGTCTCCGTGGGCGTCGGCGTCTGGTCGGTCGGTTCGTTGGTCAGTTCGTTCGACTGCTGCGTCGGCGTCGACTGCTCGACGGCCGCCGACGCGTCGTCGGACGCGGCGGGCGCGTCCCCGCCACCGTTCTGACCGGTGAAGAGGGCCGCGCCGCTACCGGCGGCGACGAGTGCGGCGACGACGACGAGTGCGACTGTCAGTTTGCGGTTCATTGTGGTTTCCGTGACCTCTACGTTTACGAGGACGACACAGCGGCTTCGTTATAGACTACCGAAGGGACCCGGTAGCGGCCGTGTAACGGCGGGTTAGGACGACGGAATCGAGCGGACGAGCTGAACCGACGAGGGGTCCCGCCCAGAATCAGCTTCGAAAGTAAAGTTTCGGACGGTACTGACGATATAACGTGTCGCTAGTCCGGCCAAAACGCTATGTGTGCCGACGGGCACGGTACGAATATGCGCGAACTGGACGACACCGATCTCCGGATACTCGAACTCCTCACCGAGGACGCGCGACGACCGTTCAGCGACATCGCGGAGCGAGTGGACCTCTCGCCGCCCGCCGTCTCCGACCGCGTGGAGAAACTGCGCGAGTCGGGCGTCATCAGACGGTTCACGCTCGACATCGACCGTTCGCAACTCCGGGCGGGCGTGCCCGTCCTCGTCCGACTCGACCTCCCGGCGACGGAGGTGGCGGCGGTCAAGGACGCCCTCCGCGAGTCCGAGGCGGTCGAACACGTCTTCGTCACCGTCGAGGGGGACGTGGTGTTCTCCGCGCGGTTCCGCGCGGACGCGGTCCGCGAGGGAATCGACGACCTGGTCGACCTGGGGCGCGTCGCCGACTACGAGGTCACCATCGTCTCGTCGACGGAGTGGACGCCGAGCGTCGGCGGTACGGAGTTCGCTCTCACGTGTGCGGAGTGCGGCAACACCGTGACGAGCGAAGGCGAGAGCGAACGGATCGGCGAGAGGCAGTACCACTTCTGCTGTTCGTCCTGCGCCGCCCGGTTCCGCGAGCAGTACGACCGCCTCAGCGCGGGCGCGGAGTGATTCGGGGCGCGCTCAGAGCCTGACGTACGACGTGTCGTCCGTGTAGTCGGGCACCGAGAGGTAGACGGTGGACGTACTCCCCCCCGCGACGGTTATCTCGACGGTGATGCGGTCGTCGGGTCGCAGGGGGCGACGGTTCGTCGGGTCGGCGTCGGCGCTCTCTATCTGCGAGGCGTTGAGGTAGAGGACGAACTCCTCGCCGGTCTCCAGAATCGCGTCGCTGTCGCCGATACCGACCGACGCGTTGAACGACCGGTGGGCGTCGGCCGCCGTGGAGGGCGCCGTCGGGTCCGACCCCGAGAACGAGAGGCTCTTGGCCTGATGTTCGCCGACCCACTTCACGGAGAGTTCGGAGACGTCGATGTCGCCGGCCGCCGGGCGCGGCCGAATCCAGAGTCGGACCGTCTCGACGGTGCCGTTCTCGACGTTGTCGTTCGCGTCCGGCGTGACGTGGCCGGCGGCGGTGACGACTTCGACGCCGTCGACGACCCGGTCGACGCTCTCCTTGCCGGCGTCCTCTGCGGTCGCCTGGAGGAACGCGGCCGTGTTTATCAGGACGCCCGCGGCGACGGCGGCGACGAGGACCATGGCGATGAAGACGACGAGGGTACCGATGCCGACCTGACCGCGCCGCCCCGACCCCCCGGCCGACTCCTCGCGACAGAGCAGGTGCATGCTCGCCGACAAGACGCTCTCGGACCGTTACCCTAGGGTTCTCAGTATCAATAACGACACCGTACTGGCGGGCTCGCGGCGCCTACAGACGTCCCCGGAGTACCTTCGCGGCCACCAGCACGGGGTCCCAGACCGGGCTGAACGGCGGCGCGTAGGCGAGGTCCTGCCGTTCGAGTTCGCCGACGGTCATCTCGGCCCCGAGCGCGGTCGCGACGGTGTCGATTCTGATAGCCGCGCGGTCGGCCCCGACGACGTTCCCGCCGAGCAATCGTTCGGAGTCGCGGTCGGCGGTGAGCGTCACCGTCGTCTCGGACCCGCCGGGGTAGTAGCCGGACCGCGACCCTGCGGTGATGGTCGCCGAGACGGGGTCGAACCCCGCCTCCCGGGCGCGTTCGTGGTCGAGAATTCCCGCGCGGCCGCACCCCAACTCGAACGCCTTCACCACCGCCGTCCCGGCGACGCCGCCGACCGGTTCGGGGTCGCCGGCCACCGTCGAACCGATGGCGCGGCCGGCGCGGTTCGCCGGGAGACCGAGGGGGTCCCACGTCGGGTCGCCGGTGACGACGTGCCGCATCTCGGCGACGTCGCCCGCGGCGTAGACGCTCTCGACGGACGTGCGGCCGAACTCGTCGGTGGCGATGGCGCCGGAGTCACCGAGTTCGACCGGCGTCCCCTCGACGAGGGCCGTGTTCGGTCGGATGCCGATGCCGACGAGTGCGGCGTCCACGTCGATTTCGGTGCCCGACCCGCAGACGAGCGTCTCCACCCGGTCGTCGCCGCGGAGTTCGGTCACCTCCTCGCCCAGGTGGAGCGTGACATCCCGTTCGCGCAGGTGGTCGGCCACTCGGTCGCCGACCGCCTCGCCGAACGGCGGGAGGAGGCGGTTCGGTCGCTGAAACAGGTGCACGTCCAGTCCGTGTTCGACGAACGCCTCCGTCATCTCGATGCCGACGTAGCCGCCGCCGGCGACGGCCACCGTCTCGGGCGGGTCCATCGCCCCGTACCGTGCTGCCGTCTCGCGGTCCACGTAGTCGACGCCGCCGAGGTCACCGACGGAGAACTCGTCGGGGTCGGCGAGGAACGCGCGAACGGCCGCGGCGTGGTCGAGACCGTGCAGGGTGAACGCGCCGTCGAGGCCGAATCCGTCGATGGGGTCGGAGACGGCGTGGCCGCCGGTCGCCACGAGGAGGTCGCCGTACGACTGGGCGAACTCGCCGTCGGGACCCCGAACCGTCACCGTCCGCGCGTCGGCGTCGACGGCGACGACCTCGTGTTCGCGCCGGAGGTCGATGCCGCGGTCCGCGACGTCCGCGGGCGACAGCGACAGGAGGTCCGTCAGCGAGTCGACGTCGCCCTTGACGAAGTACGGCGTCCCGCAGTGGGCGTACGACACCCACCGTCCCTTCTCGAAGACGACGACGTCTCGCTCCGGGTCTTCGCGTCTGCACTTGCTCGCGGCCGAGAGGCCGGCGGCGTCACCACCGACGACGACGAACGGATCCGACATGGATAGTCGGTTGAACGACCCCCGACACGTAGTTTGCTCGGTCCGACGACCGCGGCGCACGGCCGGCCGCCACCTCCCGACCACATATTTTCTACCAACACCATCGGCAGTGAGTCAAAATCCGAACTGCCCGCGGATGCATTCGCGTTCGCCGGCGGAACGGGTCCAATCGGTCGTTTCTGCCTTCGACGGAACAGACCCGGTACCTGGTGACTCTCGAACCGATTTTCGGCCGACGTTCTTCGTCGCGAGAGTGTGCCACTATCTGACGAAGAAGAAAAGATTTATCATGAATATACGAGATTCTTATTCGTAGGGCGGCACCGAGAGTAAAATTCGGGCCGTGACAGATCAGACATGACTGAAGACACGTACGTCGGTGCAATCGACCAGGGCACCACAGGAACCCGTTTCATGGTCTTCGACCACGACGGGCGAGTCGTAGCGAACGCATACCAGAAGCACGAACAGATCTACCCCGAACCGGGGTGGGTCGAGCACGACCCCGAGGAGATATGGGAGAACACGCAGGCGGTGATGCACGACGCCCTCGAAGAGGCCGGCGTCGACGCCGAGCAGTTGGAGGCCATCGGCATCACCAACCAGCGCGAGACCACCCTCATCTGGGACCGCGAGACGGGCAAACCAATCGCCAACGCCATCGTCTGGCAGGACCGCCGGACGACCGACCGCATCGAGACGCTTCAGGACGAGGGCAAAGAGGAGTGGGTCCGCGAGAAGACCGGCCTCGAACCCGACGCGTACTTCTCGGCGACCAAGGCCGAGTGGTTGCTCGACAACACCGACCAGATAAAACTCGCCCGCATGCGTCCCGACGACGTCCGTGACCGCGCCGAGGACGGCGAGTTGATGATGGGAACCATCGACTCGTGGCTCATCTACAAACTCACCGGCAACCACGTCACCGACGTCACGAACGCATCCCGGACGATGCTGTTCAACATCCACGAGATGGACTGGGACGACGAACTCCTCGAGGAGTTCGACGTCCCCGCCGAACTCCTGCCCGAGGTCCGCCCCTCCTCGGACG